>CABUWB010000051.1 GCA_902495025.1 uncultured Eubacteriales bacterium | reverse complement strand
GCCGAGGACTGAAACTCGTGATGGCTGTTGCGGAGCAACAGAACAGCACGGGTTGGTAGTATCTTCCGCTGCCAAACTGAACAAAATGCGAGCATTTTGTTCACTGCCGACAGGCAGATAAACTCTAATTTACAATAATCCTCAAAACAAACTTTGCTGTCGCATAATTAATGTGGCAGCTTATTTTTATGTGTGTGTAATGATATATCCAAAATAATAAAAAGCAGTTAAAAAAGGTGGTTATCTGTTTTTATCATACTTGAAAACATACCGCAAAAATAGTATAATAACCTCAAATATGCTATCTGATTGGAGAATACAAAATGGGTAAAAAATATGAAAACTGTGAGTTTGAGATAAAGGCAATTGAGTTTCCTAACAAGGGTATAGGTGTGTGGGACGGTAAGGAGGTTGCGGTAAAAAACGTAATCCCAGGGCAGGTTATCTGTGCCGATGTTAAAAAGAAAAAGCAGAAATATGAGGGCAGGCTGAAAGCTGTTGTCAAAAGGGCGGACTATGAGGGCGAGCCAACCTGTCCCGATTTTGAAATCTGCGGCGGCTGCACCTATCGTACTATCGCTTACGAAAAGGAGCTGGAGTTTAAAAGGAATATGGTTTTAAAGCTGCTTGCTGACGGCGGTATTGACGGCTTTGTCTATGATGGCATAAAGGGCAGCCCCGACACCGAGTGCTACCGCAATAAAATGGAGTTCAGCTTTGGCGATAACGGAGAGGCGGGTGAGCTGTGCCTCGGTATGCGCAGGCGCAACAGCAATTATGAGGTTGTCAATGCCGATAAATGCAGCCTTACCCATGCGGACGTCGGTAAAATTGTGGGTGCGGTTATTGACTTTTTCAGAGGTACGGACGAAACCTTTTACCATAGAATGAGGCATACCGGCACATTAAGACATCTGCTTGTAAGGCGTGGCTTTTTTACGGGTCAGATTTTGGTTGGCATTGTTACCACCTCACAGGTTAAGGCTGACCTTAATGCACTGAAGGATAAAATTTTGTCCCTTGACCTTGAGGGCAGCGTTGAGGGTATTCTGCACATTATAAACGACGGTGTTGCCGATGTTGTCAGGGCTGATGAAATAAGGCAGCTCTACGGCAAGGACTGGTTCTATGAAAATCTGCTCGGGCTTAAATTCAAGGTGTCAATCTTTTCTTTCTTCCAGACAAATTCCGCAGGCGCAGAGGTGCTTTATTCCACTGTGCGTGATTACGCAGGCAGCGGTGAGGGCAAAACTATTTTTGATATGTACTGCGGTACTGGTACTATCGCCCAGCTTATGAGCAAAAATGCCGATAGGGTTGTCGGTATCGAGCTTGTTGAGGAGGCTGTTGAGGCTGCTAAGGTCAATGCTGCCCTTAATGGAATTGATAACTGTGAGTTTATCGCAGGCGACGTGCTTAAAATGGTTGATAACCTTGATGTTAAACCAGATATTATGATTCTTGACCCACCAAGAGAGGGTATTCACCCTAAGGCAATTGATAAACTGATTAATTTTGACGCAGATAGAATCGTTTACGTGAGCTGTAAGGCTAGCTCCATGGCTAAGGATTTGACTGTGTTTGTGCAAAATGGGTATAAGGTCGAGAGGGTGGTCAATGTAGATATGTTCCCACACACGGCGCACGTTGAAACTGTTTGTCTGCTAAGTAAGAAACATCAGTAAATAAGGGGTTTACAAGAGATTTTTGTGTATTTTGATTGTGTGTTTTATGAAAAAATAGACAGGTTAGAGGGAACATTTTACCCCCCTAAATCTTAAAATAGGCTTTTTGCTAAAAGGTTTATTTTTGCCAAAAAGTATACAAATTATACAAATAAAGCCACACGCATTACTTGATTGTATCGTGTGGCTTTATTTGTGTTTAATTGGCACTTTCTAAATCCTTTAAGGTCTTGCCGTCTTTAGTTTTCCAAGAAGTTAAACCGTTGGCACTTTTTCCGACTACGAACATAGCCGCATAGGAAGGACTGCTAAAAAGCTTGTCCTCTAACAGCTCATGCTTTTCTGAAACCTGCACTTTTTTCCTCTGTTCACGAACAAGGGCAGGAATATTGTCATCCTCAATAGGTGATATTAAACTGCCCTTCAGCACCACAAATCCTTCATTGGTCTGCCGACCTTTCGCTGTAATATCCATATCAAGCTGTATAATCTTGCGCGATAAGGATAGGTCTGAGTCAGACTCGGTTTGAGAGTCATCAAGAGGGGTAAAAAGCTGATGTCCAGTAAGGCTCATAATCAATTTTGCATTTTCTATAAAAGTGTTTAACTCACTTTTCTTCTCCTCAATAAGATTACCGGGTGTTGGGTCATTGCCGTTTTTCACATCATATCTGTTAATTTCCCTTGCAAGTCTGCAAAATTCATGCTCAAGATAACTTATCTCGGTTGGGCCGAGTGAATTGTTTGAAGTAATAAAGACAACTGCTTCACTCCAATAGTCCTTGTTAGGATTACGCTTATGCTCCATTAAACGATTAAGTATACCCTCGCCATTCTTTCTTACATCTGCCTGCCCAATGTAAACAACAGGTTTTCCAAATTCGTTGGAGTTTCCAAATAAGAAATAAACTCCGCTATGTTTCAAATCCGGTCTGTCCTTACATTTTTCTAAACTAACTCTGAAAAGCTTGTATGCGACTCCAACCCAATTAAATGATGTGTATTTAACTCTGCTGTCGGGACCTCCGTCTAAAAGAAATACATTGAAATTTTGGCTTTGTGGCATGATAGTTTCCTCCGATACACTTTTTGTATATCTCTATCATATCACAATATTTATGTAATATCAATTCAGAAAAAGTTAAAACATTAATATTCTTGACAACTTATATTTTGTAAAACTTATTAAATGTACAACTGCCATTAACAACAAATTACATATAAATTTTAGCTATTTTTAGCAATGCGGCTGTGCCACCTTTTTAGCTTCATATCCTCAATTTCTTTAGTGTTAATAGGTTTATCTCTTTCAATAGCTTTTATGCAGAGCCTTACATCAGCTATTTCCTCTGTCAAAGAGGTCTTTGCCTCATTATATGTTATAGGTGTAGGGTTTTCTTTTCTGATTAACCTCGCCATTTTTAAGGCAGCCTGCGCGAGTTCAGTACACTCTTCTGCGAGCTGTTCTAAACAAGCAGCATTACCTATTATATCAATAATGTATGGAGTACTCATTTTTCTCTCACCTCGCTTTCAACAAAACTTAAATTTCTTAATGCTTTACCTATGGGCATAGTTTAGTCCTCCCCCCCCAATCTAACCTTTGACCGCACTTATCACAATAATGCTTATTGCCTATTGCCATCCTTCTATTGCAAGCTGGACAAATAAAATGTCCACTTAATGTACCTGCAACAACAAGCATCGGTATTTGCTTTTGTATTGCTATATTAAACTTATCCGCTAATATATCAATTTTTTCTGTTTTAAATTTTACATAAGGTACACCGATTAAAAAGGCAGCCCTTATTTCCTTTGCTTCTAGTTTGGTAATACTTTTATCCATTTGTTAGTCCTCCTTTAGATGGGGTAACAAGTTGTTACTCTGCATTTATAAATATATGCCTCACCTAATTTTGTAAATGTGCATGGTCTGTATCCTATGTAATTCACCAAGTCCTGCTTTAATTTTTTCATTATCGCATTTTGTCATTTGTTACCTCCTATGTAATTATGTTAATTTTTGTTAATTTAACATATCAATGCCTGATACCCTTTTTGTAATCAATGAATTTTTGTGTTTCTAAGCCGTATTTTTCAATCTTAGCTACAATTTCATCATAACTTCTGCGGCCCAAATTTCTAATACTTGCAAGTTCATTTGGTTCAAGCTTAATTAAATCCTTAACAGTTACGATACCAGCTCGCTTCAAGCAATTATAGCTTCTTACACTTAGGTCCATATTTTCTATGGACATATTTTCTAATTGTGGTGGTTCCTTTCCTCTTAACCTTGCCTCATAAAATTCTGTTATGCCATTAACTTGTCTATCTATGTATTTCCTAATACCATATTTAATCATCGTTGCTCTGCTAGGATGCCTTAATTTTCTCAAAGCCTTTACCTCAACCTGACGTATTCGCTCTCTTGTAACACCAAATGCTTTTCCGCATTTTTCATACGTTAAATTTTCCTCAAAACGCATTTTTATAATCTTACGCTCTCTTTCCGTTAAGTTATGCAGCACATATTCCAAAGTTCCGTCAAAATCTTCCGCTAGTTCAAAATCAATTTCACTGCCAAAAATATTTTCAATCAAATTCAAAGGGTATTCTTTTTCATTTGTCATTTTCTAAAACCTCACTTTCAAACACCATTTCATTTCTAACAGGGTCTAACAGATATTCAGGTCCGTTAAGGCTCACACCGTTTATGTATCTGCCAACTATAACACTCATAACTTATTCCTCCACCTTAGGCAATCCGTCTACAGAAGTGTATTTTTCTAGGGACTTTCTTCACATAGCTTCATCTTCCCAACAGATTAAAATTCTATTAATATAAGCATCATATCTTGCGTTATAGCCTAAGTTAATATAATGTTCAACTACCATAGATGCTAAGCCAGAAGAAATAATGTAATTATTGCGTTTAGTATGTACTTGAATACTTACCAGTCCCTGTTTTGCAGCCCTTTTCAACTTTTTGTTTATGTTTCTACAAGCCTTATTAAATAACTTGTCTATATTTTTGTTAGTAATGTCCTTAAGCTCATTTATAGTTATAGTCCACTCGCCATTATTTGTTTGCTTGCCTCTAAACAATATTTCTCTCATTTCTTTTCACCTCCTTCCATCAGCTGTGTAATTGCAGACTCTATTTGCGACAGACGCTTTTCACCGATACCCTTTATGTCTTTAACTGCACTCATTACATCTGTGGCTTCAATGCCTTTTACTGACTCCTTGCCGTTCTTGTAACCCTCCTGATAAATATTTGTGCAAAAACGGTCAAACTGAGCGTGGTCAAACTTTTTGACTTTTTTATAAATTTCTCTTGTTGTCATATACATAGGTAATTCCTCCTTCACCGAGTGCTCGATTTTTAGTTAATAACAATATCATCACCCCCTGCTTTCAAAATCACCGCAATAAATATTTCCATTCGTTACAGTAATATTGGTAACTGTTTCACGACCACAGAAAACACCATCTTTGCTTGATTGATAAATTGTTATGTTCCCTCTTTTAATTACTCTTGGCTCTTTTGAAACAATAGCATATTTACAGTTTTTACAATTAGTGTTCATATTTTTTCTCCTTTCAAAATTACTGTGCCTTGAATTTTGTAACATCAAAAGACCACTACAGAAATAAGCTTAATCCAACTCTGTGCTACTCTACATTGCCATTACAACACCTTGCTCTGCGTGACTCCGCAATACCCTTACAGGACTCAACTACACATATCTTCACCTTTACTGCTCGTGACTCCACAGTACCGTACCTTTTACTTTACTGGTCTAATCTTAGCTATGCTCACTATCGTGTATGCCAAACCTCACAATACTAAACCTTAACAGCATTCAGATGTTTATATTTACATCCTTACTCTATGTATTCAACTGTAAACCTACCTTTGCCACTGTTTCGCCACTGACCAGTGCCTCCTAATATTCCGTAGTCGAGGAGTTCTTTTATCCAATCCTCGTGACTATCGTCAAGAAGATAAATCGAAAATTCAACATAACTGCCTGCTGGTACCGTTTCAGAGTTTGCTAGGGCAATAACCTCTCCTTGTGCTGTCTGCCCTCTAAGAGGTCGTTGACAATTACCAAGGGTTGCTCCATCAGGCAAGTGGATTAATATTTTTCTTGGTTGTGGAAAAATTAACTTGTCTATCAGCTTTTTGTAGGCTGTCATTTTAGAAGATTTAGTTGATTTTACTCTCCTCAATGCTCCTGCTGCATCTTTGAGGTATCCTTTCCACTGATAATCCCACATAAATGGAGTACCGTCTTTATCCTTAGGAAATACTGTCTTTGACTTTTCGACAACCTCTGCAACACCAAGTGCCTCTACTTCCTCTTTTATTGATGGGGCGTCTGGAGCCTTACTCGCTATAAACTCTTCGTGAATATTGGGGTCAGAAGCTGCAGTTCCCAACAATTCTTCAATAAATGTAATTCTAACTTTTAAGTTTTTGCTCACTGTATATTCTCCTCTCTATTTAACTCTGCTGTTGATACAGATAATGTTACTTCTTGCATTTCTTGCTCGTTCCTGTGCGATAATGTGTGCTTTGTAAGCCTCAACACATTTGTATAAACTCCATGCAACGGCAGAACTTGCAAGTATAATACAGCGTGTTACAGTACTAGCCGGAAGAACCGCAACAACAAATAATAATGCTTCCACGAATAATCTTTTCATAGTAAACCTCCTAAAAATTTATTCAAAGGCTTGTTTTCCTTTGTTGCGTACATATTAGCTCTAAAGAGCATATACATCAAGTTATTTATATGGCATAAATGTACCAAACATATTTTGTTTTAATGCCGAACAATTAAGCACATTTTAAACTCGTATATTCTTTACTTTAGGACATAGACTTAGGGCATTTATGAAAAGCTCTCTCGGTAACCTATTGCGTCTAAATCTATGTGGACAACAGCTTTGCAACTCACATTTGTGGCAATCACAAAGTCTGAGTATCCATTGCCGTAATTTTTTATCAGTCATAATAAATTATTCCTTCTTGTAAAATTCACACTCATATCCGTCTGCTCTTAACTTTAGACCCTTAGCCCATGGCGGTGTTTTTCCCATCTGTTCACATACGGCATTAAGCGATACATTCTTACCTGCCTCAATGATTATTTCATCGTGTACATGAGCTGCAATAAAACAATGCCTTAAGGTTTTCATTGCATACAAAAGAATATCTCTTGCTATTGCCTGCACAATGTTTTCAACAAATTTTGGACCGTAGCTTTCTATACGCTCCCATTTCTTAGCTGCTCCAACACCTTCATAGGTTACTGATTCACCACCGAACCTGTTTTCACCGATGCGAGGCTTTATGTATGTAAGGCTTCTTCCTGATGGAAGTGTAATAAAAAGCATTCCGCTTTTGTAAAAGAATTTAATACATCTTACTTCGGTATATGTTTTTTCCTTTACAACCTTTTTGACGGCATCATCAACATCCCACCACAGTTTTGTTATGTGTGGATTAGAATTTCTCCAAGCTGTAACAAGAGGCTGTAATTCTTCCTCTGATAAACCCATATCAACAGCGCCCATTGATTTCAAAGCTCCAACAGACCCACCATAACCAAGGGCAAGTTCAGCAATTTTACCTTTCTGCCTAAGGTGACCGTTTACTCCATTTTTCTCAACCAGAACGCCAAACATCTGACTTGCTGATGCACAATAAATATCTCCGCCTTTTTCAAAAACATCAATTCTCCATTGCTCCCCTGCAAGCCAAGCAATAACTCTAGCTTCTATGGCAGAAAAGTCAGCAACAATAAACTTATAACCTTGTTTTGGCACAAAGGCTGTTCTTATAAGCTCAGATAAAACATTTGGAATATTGTCATAAAGCGCTGCCATACTTTCAAAGTCACCATTTTTTACAATAGTTCTTGCTTCCTTTAGGTCCGGTATATGGTTCTGAGGCAGGTTTTGTAACTGAACAAGTCTTCCTGAAAATCTACCAGACCTGTTAGCTCCATAAAATTGAAACATACCTCTCGCTCTGTTGTCCTTACACACAGCATTCTGCATTGCCTGATACTTTTTTACAGAGGACTTTGCAAGCTGCTGTCTTAATTCAAGTACCTTAGCAAGCTTAGGTGGAGCTGTTTTCAATAAAGCCTTTACTGCATCTTTACCCAAGCTGTCAGTTTCAAGACCATTTTGTACAAGCCACTCTTTCATTTGCAGTACAGAGTTTGGGTTTTCAAGTTGTGTAATTTCCTGCATTGTCTTTGTAAGCTCGGCTTTTGTGAGCTTATCAAAGCGTATTGCGTTTTTCACAACCTTCATATCAAGGGCAATGCCTCTGTCGTTTATTTCTTGGTCAAGGTGGTATTCATCCCAAACAAAATCCGGTACTGGAAAGTTTTTCAGCTTTCTTTGAATGCTTAGTTCAACCTCAACATCACGCTTGTTGTAAGCCTTAAACATCTCCCATTTTTCAGGACTATGGCAGGGCAGGTTTCTTGTTCTTCCTCCGTTTGCCTTTGTTGGTTTGCAAGGAACACAGAAATATCTGATTAATGCTTTACCTTCATCAAGTTTCTGTTCATCAAGTTTAAGTACGGCACCAACACCTTTAAGTGATAGGGGTAAACCCATATAAGCCGACCACACCATAGTGCATTTCCAAGCAGACGGGTCAAGGTAGCTTCTTACGGCATCCTCGTCAATACTATAACTCGCAAATACTGGCGGATAATATTTTCTAAGATATGCTGATAAACATACTCTCTCAAAATTCGCATTAAAAGCCCATTTGGTAATGTTGTCATTAGTAAGTGCATTTATGATTTCTGCTGGTATTTTCTCACCCTGTGCTAAATCAACTACCTGTACTTCTCCGCCGTCAACGGAATATCCAAAAAGTAAAATTTCAAAGTCCGTGTTTTCTGTATATTTGTAAACACCGCATTTTGAAAGGTCTGTTGAAGAATAGGTTTCAATATCTATACTTAAATTTTTCATAGTATCATCCTTTCAAAGGTGGTAAATAATAATAAACACCAGCTTTTGTACGTTTTCTTTTAATCCCTAGATTTTCTGTAACCAATTTTGCCAATTCTCTTCCAAGCGTATAAGCATTGTAACTATTAAACAACTCCAAGTTATCAACAATTAGGTTTGAAACTTTAAACCAATGCCACAGCACCTTGGGTGCAGAAAAATCAAACAAGCTAATAAGTTCCTTTTCATTTTCATATAACACATCTTCATTCATAAGAACATCTATATAATTCATATATTTTCTTTTTCTTTCTGACTCAGACGGGTCACACAATTCAGCTAATCTAAGAAGATATTGTATTTTTCTACAAACATTCAAACAAATGTACCTCCTTTCAAAATGGGCGGCAAAGAAATCGCTCCGCCACCCACAAATCAGATGATAATAAATCGTCTATTTCAACAGTTTTAAAATCCTCAGTAGCTTCTTTTGTTCCAAGCCTCTATTGCATTTTTTACAGCAGTGTTGCTGTGGCTTGTACAGCCATAGTCCTCTAACTTAAATCTGCCTGTTCTTGCATTACATTTTTTGCAATGTACAAATGAAACTCTTGTTGACACACCATTAATAAACGCACGGTGGTTTTTCTCAATAACCGCTTCTCCACCACAAAACGGACAAGATTTTAATTTAATCATTTAAATTATCTCCTTTCATATGAAGGTGCTGAACCCAAATTTGAGTTCAGCACCTTCATAAGTATTTAAGCTAAGAAATCATCATCCTCTGCTGTAACAACATCAAAATCCTCATCAGCTGTGGTTCTGCCGCCAAGGGACTCACCATCTTTGATTTTCTGAATGTTTCCTAGACCTACAGCCACACCCTTTTGTGCCGGAGAGTTGAAGGGGTATATAGTAACTGATATGTTACCGTAGCATCCACTGTAAACCTCGTTATGGTCTGTTATAGCTGCTTTCATACGGTCAACAACCTGTGGTGCCAGTTTTGAAT
>CABUWB010000050.1 GCA_902495025.1 uncultured Eubacteriales bacterium | reverse complement strand
ACATCTAATTTGTATGCAATGCAACAATGCTATTATGGGTTGCGTAGGGGCGGATTCCATATCCGCCCTAATTTTAGCATATTATAATTACTAACGGACGGCAGGTTGCCGCCCCTACGATTGAAATGTTAAGGTATTATTACACCGATAAACTCTAATTTACATTAAAAAAGCAGAGCTGACACACAAAATGCGCCAGCTCCCATTAATCAATCCCTTATTCTCTCCCTTATATACAGCTCCAGCATATCCGCAGTACGCTCAACGCCAAGCCTGCTGCTGTTAATGGAAATATCGTAATTACGGCTGTCGCCCCACTTTACGGGGCTATGGCTGTTATGGTACGCCTTTCTTTCCATATCCTTTTGCCTAATCATATTTTCCGCCTCTTTATGCGACAGTGAATATTTATTTTTAATTCTTCTTACCTTACAGCTATAATCAGCAAGCACAAAAACCGATACAAGGCAGGGAAACTCTTTCAGCACAGTTTCACCGCATCGCCCAACAATAACAAACGATTTGCCCTCACCTGCCATTTTTTTAAGATAGGCAAACTGGAGAGCTGCAATATTTTCCTCGGGTGAATTGCTGAACCCCCTCACCTTTCTTGAAAAAAACTGTTTTTTAGGCAGCTCGTCATACTTTTCAAGCTCGGTATGGTCGAGCTTTTTCTCGGTTGTAATCTCACGCAGCAGATTGTTGTCATACAGCGGCAGATTAAACCTTTGCGAAAGTAACTCCCCAATAGCATGGCCTCCGCTGCCAAACTCACGTCCGATAGATATAATTAATTGTTCGGACATAAAAACCCCTCCTTATAAATACCTTACAAAAATACATGCCGTTGAAATAACAAGCACAATAACCGTTGCAGGCACTGCTCTGCGGCAGTACTTAGCCCAGCTTATGGGATAGCCGTTTCGTGCCGCAACGGACGTACCCACTACATTTGCCGATGCGCCTATTGGTGTTGCGCTGCCGCCAATATCCGTACCTATGGACAGCGCCCACGCAAGCACAGGCAGGCTTACACCCTGCGTCGCACAAAGGCTTTTTATAACAGGTATCATTGTTGCCGCAAACGGAATGTTGTCCACAAAGGCGCTTGCCGCCGCAGATACCCATATTATAATTGCTATCATTACATAAGGATTGCCGCCACTTATATCACCTATTACACCTGCCGCCATTTCAAGCACGCCTGTCTGTTCAAGTCCGCCGACAACCACAAAAAGACCTATGAAAAACAGCAGTGTTTTATAATCAACACCCTTTAAAATTATTTTAATATTTTTGCCTGCACATATCAGCGTAGCAAGAGCCGAAAAGACGCCTATAAATGCAACCGTCAGCCCTGTTTCGGCATGGGTTACAAGCAGCAGCACCGTACAGAGAAAAATTATGCTGCTTATTGCAAAACTTCTGCCGTCTTTAATGGCACTTCTAGGGTCGGGGTACTGCGTCAGCGTGGTCTCACCGCCCTCAAGCTCCCTGCGGAAGGCAAAGTAGAAATATATAACCGCCGCTATAAGCGAAATGCCTGCAATTACACCGGTATTTAAAAGAAAATCCTTAAATGAATAGCCAAGCGATGTGCCGATAATTATGTTTGGCGGGTCGCCGCACATGGTAGCAGAGCCGCCAAGGTTGGCGCAGAAAATTTCCGCAAGTATCATAGGTACGGGATTGTAGCCTATAAGCTGACCAAGCTCCACTGTAACCGCCGCAAGAAACATAATAACCGTAATGCTGTCAATAAACATTGACAAAACCGCCGACATAAACATAAAGGTTACAAAAACAGGTATTGTTTTGTAGTGTACAAGGCTTGCAATCCTCATACACAGCCAGCGGAAAAAGCCCGAGGCAGCCATGCCCTCAACCATAATCATCATACCTGCAATAAAAATAATTGTAGACCAGTTTATACCTGCTGTACCCTCCTCCGAGGAGCCGTACCAGAAGCCCCTTGTAAAAATACTGTCTACATTCAATACCCTGCGTATAGCCTCGCCGCTGTGCAGACACAGCCCGAAAACAAGCAGCAGCGTTACAGCGGCGCATACAAGAGTTGTGATATGCCGCTCCACCTTTTCAGTAATAATAAGCCCGAACATTATAAGAAAAATCAGTATTGCCGTAATCTGTGATATGCTTATCATCTGCCCACCCCTTATATAAACAAAAAACACATATAATACCCACCGAAACCACCCTGTTCCGCACTTAATTATATGTGTAGCCGTTTATCCTTTTCTGTTTTGTATATTTTACCACTATGACATTTTTTTGTCAATGTAAAAATAAAAAACAACCGCCTGCGGATTGTACCACAGGCGGCTGTAATTTTAAAACGGAAAATAAATATTATAATTGCCATCAAGCGACATTTGAAGTACATACGATGCATCGGCAGCAGTAAGACAATCATCGTTGTTTACATCTGCCATTCCAATATAGTCCTCACTCATACTTTTCTCATAAGGCGATTTAAAATCATAATCAAGCACCTTCTGCAGTAGCATTGACGCATCAGCTGCCGAAAGTATACCATCAATATTTATATCTCCAACAAAACCTACCGATTTTATATTATAATTTCCACATATGGAAAGATATGGGGAACAGATAACAGTTACTGCACCGTCTGAAGTAAACAAATCAGGGAGGCACTGGTTTACACTTCTGGGAATAAATATCTCCTTAACATTAGGACAGTTTTTAAACGCTCTGTCATATATTACTCTAGTGCCAGGCTCTATTGTAATCCTTGTAATAACATCGGCAAAAGCACTGCCGCTTGCAGCAAAGTCCGTAATGCCTCGTGCCTTTGTTATAATCAGCTCATCACCTTCCACACGCCAGCAGGCTTCACCGCCAATAACTCTGTATTTCACTCTCGAAATACTGTCAAAATAACGCTCTGCATAACTACCCGCATTGCAAACAGCAACAAAGTCCTCATTCATGTAGTCAAAATTATTGGTATCAATATAAGTTATGCTGTCTGGAAAATAAAGTGTTTTTAAACCTGACATACCGTCAAAGCTCATTGTAGATATTATTTCCACAGTATCAGGCAGTTCCAAAGTTTCAATGCTGATGCAGTTTCTGAACATCCACATGCTTATAACTCTGAGGCTGGACGGTATATTTATCTCTTTAAGATTTTTACACCCGGAAAATGCTGAGTTACCTATTGTTTTCACTCCCTCAGGCAGCTTTATGCTTTCAAGGTTTATACAGTAACTAAACGCCTCCATGCCTATACATTCAATTCCGTCGGAAAGCTCCACACTTTCAAGTCCGGAGCTAGCAAATGTGCTGTCCTTGATTATTGTTATGCCCTTTGGCACAACAATACTTTTTAATGAACCGCAGTTTTTAAAGGCACCTTTACCAAGCTCTGTAAGTCCCTCGGGAAGCTCTGCACCGGTAAGTTTACCACAACCCGCAAACGCATTGTCGCCGATAGCTGTAACAGAGGTTGGTATTACTACCTCCTCCATATTTATACATTTATAAAACGCCTTTGGCAAAATGGCAGTTATGCCTTCTTTCAAAACTGCCTTTTTCACCTTACCTGCAAACTTTTCTGCAGGGCTGTTTATTTCTCCGTCAGCAGCGCTCACCCAATTTTCCATACCCTTGTCGCTGTTTATGGTAAGTACGCCGTCAATCAGGCTCCAATCAGTAAGGGTATCATCCGTACCGTCACCTTCATAAGGCACAAGCACATATTCAATATTGTTTGCAATTGCAAAATCCTCAGCCGCAGAGTTTGCAGTACACGTAATAACAAGGTTTTTACTGCAGCCGTTAAAAGCATCTTCCGCCAAAGAAATAACCGTACCCGGTATAGTTACCGCCTCAAGCATTTCACAGTCTTTAAAAGCATTACTGCCTATCGAGGTAATGCCATTTTCCATAACAGCACTTTTCAGCAAGGTACAGCCTTCAAAAGCATTTTTATCTATACTTCCGACACTGCCAGGCAATGCTATATTCTCCAGAGCAGTGCAGCCCTTAAAAGCTCCAGGATATATTTTTCCCACACCATTTTCAAAAACAACACTTTTAAGCGAGGTGCAGTCCTTAAAGGCATTTTCTCCAATAAAGTCTGCACTTGACGGTATTACCACGCTTTCAATATATGTACAGCCGCTAAAAGCCATTCCCATTATCTTTTTAATATTAGGTGGCAGCTTTATACTTTTAATAGGTGTATTGATAAAGCATTTATAGCCAATCTCAATAAGGCTGTCGGGTAACGTTACCTCTGTAAGCTGTTTGCAGTTTTCAAACACATTCCCGTCAAGGGTTTCCGTACCTTCAGGAATTACAACCGATGTAAGCGGTGTTCCTTCAAATGCTGAACTCGATATTTCTTTAAGGCTTGTTGGCAAAGCAAGCTGTGAAATATTTGTATATGCAAATGCATCGTAATTTATAACTTCAAGCTTATTGTTAAAATTAACCTTTTCCAGCTTATCACATTTCCAAAAAGCATACGAGCCAATAGCTGTTACATTGTCAGGTATAGTTACCTCTGTAAGCTCATCACATTCATAAAAAGTACTGTACGGAATATAAGTAATTGTTGACGGAAGCTTTATCTGTGTAAGTTCCTTACAATAATTAAATACACCGTCACCCAAACTCTCAACTCCATCATCTACAATAACCGATGTAAACGTACTGTACCCAAAACAATAGCTGCCTATTCTTTTTACAGTACCCGGAATAGTAATACTTTCAAGTCCGGAACAGCCCTGAAAAGCCCTATCGCCAAGCTCTGTAATATACTCGGGTATAATAATGCTTTCAAGATTTCCACAGCCCCAAAACGTTTCGTCAGGGATTTTTGTTATGCTTTTAGGAATACTGATTTTTGTAATTGCGCTGCATTCAAATACTCCAGTTCCCATTGTAGTTACGCTTTCCGGCAGTAATATTTCCTCCGCATTGTTACAATTGCTGAATGCATAACTGCCTACACTCTCTACAGTGTCGGGTATGGTTATTGATTTAAAGCCTCCGTTTTTAAAAGTAGAATCAGGAATATATGTAACACCACTCATTATAACAACACTATCAATGTTTCTTGTATAAAAGCCTACATGTGCAGCCAGGTCACTTATACCGCTGTCGTTATAAATTGTAAGTACATTATCCTTAATTTCCCATCCGTCATCTTCTGCATTGCTGCCTGTTTCATATAAGTAACCATTATTTTTTGCATATTCCTTTGCATAGGAACCAGAATTACATACAATAACAGGCCTTGAGCCATCAAAATAAAATTCACCTATATACGTAACACTGTCAGGTATTGTAATGCTTTTAAGCGAATTACAATATGTAAACGCATCATTATAAATTGCAGTTACACTATCGGGTATTGATACCTCCTCAAGCAAGGTGCACATCATGAATGCATGTCTGCTTATCTGTGTAACACCATTTTCAATAACAGCCTTTTTTATATACTGTGTGTAATGACCGCTTTCATAGCTCAATTCCTCCATACCGACATCACTTGTAATCGTAACTGTGCCGTCCGTTTCAAGTATCCAATCCGTACCGCTTATTGCCTCTGTAAGACCCTCTCCGTCTGCAAGCATAGTGAGTGCCGCCGAACTTACTGTTTCATCTTCCTCAGGCACATAATATTCTGCGCCCTGCACACTTGATACCAAAGGCTGCATCATAACAGAGACAGCAAGCAACAATGCCATATACTTCTTATACTTCATAATTCTCTCCTCCAATACATTATATTTAATTTTTTTATACACTTATTATATTACTCTTTCAGAAAAAATCAATACACTATTTGTATCATTAATTCCAAATAAAGGCAGTATATATCACAAAAAAAGAGCAGGTGTTTTAAAAACACATACTCTTTAAAAAATGCAAGCCGGTCTATAAGCCGTGTTCTGTTTCGACAGTCATCTATCTGGTATTATCGTTGCCGATAATCTCTAGCGGCGCTTTGAGGCGGGGCGAGCAGCCCCATGTTGCCTACCCACCTTGCTCCGAATGGGGTTTACAGAGCGCTGCATGTTGCCACACAGCCGGTAGTCTCTTACACTGCCTTTCCACCCTTACCTGCAAATGCAGGCGGTTTATTTCTGTTGCACTATCCTTGGAGTCGCCTCCACCGGACGTTATCCGGCATTCTGCTCTGCGGAGCACGGACTTTCCTCACACCCGAGGGTGCGCGACTGTCCAACCGACTTGCAATTTGTGATTATAACATATATTTGTATAAATTTCAAGATAAATTAAACATAAGTTGTTTACTGCTTTATCCAAAATCACCTTAATATCATTTTACTTCTTTTCAACACTGAAAACATTAAACTTATAACCCTTAACCTCATTGACATTACTACTGTACATCACCTTAAAACCCTCAACTTCTTTATTCACACTGTTCCCATCAAGGCTTTTGGCATATTCTACGGCAACACTGCCATTTTCACTGTCAAAGCCAAGCTCATCAAGCAGCGCCTTTACCTGTTCAATATTTTTTTCGGTGAGACCTTTATTATCCTTTGATACGGTAATTAAATCTATTTTATTGGGCAAGCCATCCTTTGTAAAAACAATAGCTTTTATCGGCAGATTTTCACTTTCTGCTTTTACACCAGCTGACATACAGGAAAACGGCTCATAATGCCGGTCAATACCCATAATGCCAAACTCTCTGTTTACAAGGCTTACAACGCCCTTTCCACCTGTGTATACCTTACTGTACATTACAGCAAAATCGGTTTTATCCGCCTTTTTATACAGTGCCGCACTGTCCTCCATTTGATAGCAGTCAGGCTGAACAAGCTTAAACGATTCTCCGTCAACAATAACATAAAACCCATTTGCATACTTATATTCGTACAGCTTAATACTGTTGCCGTTTCTTTCTATTGAAATATCCTTAACCTCATTAAAGTTATTTTCAAGCAGCTCTGCCGTCCTGTCATTTTCAACATACTGCCAGATATGGTCCTTACAGGTATAGTCAAACATTGACTTAATATCCTCTGCCGTCTTAAACCTGTCCGCATCTGTAATGATACTGGTTTCTATAACCGCCTTGTTGCCGCAGGCACAAAGCAAAAGACAGGCAAGCAGAACAGACGCAGACCTTATTACCTTCAGCATAGCACGCACCTCCACACACAGACAACTCCGACAGCAAACAACACGCAAACCACCCAAAATACTACAAGCGTTGCTTTGCCCGCAAAAATCCTTTTTGTAGCAAACAGCTCATATCTCCGCTCCGCATACATACCTGCATAAAACATAAGCACCGCAAAGACAACTCCCGCCAACTTAACAATAAGTATATAATCAAATAATGTATAAACCACAAAGTCAGGCAGCAGAAAACCAAAAACAAACGGCAGCAGAGTAATGCAGAACATTGCCATAGCCGCAACAAAAGCTCTGTTCACGAGTTTAAGTACCGCAAAGCACACCACATAATAGCATATAGTAATGAGCATATCCCACATCAGACTTGCCAAAGAAGCATTGGTGTAGCCAAAAAACACAAACTCATCATAAACCGGCGCATATTTACTGCGTAACACAAGCATAACCGCCAATTTTACAAGGCAGACTGCCGCAAAAAGCATTATACCGTATAAATTTCTGTAAGCATAAAGCGTATTACTGCTGTATGGCAGACCTCTCCAGAACTCCCGTCTTTTATCTCTGCACTGCAAAAGCGCAATAAGCACGCCTGCGCACAAATTAGGCAAAACAAATAAAAAGCGTGAGCCCTCGCTAACGTGGTGTATATATTCACCATTGTTATTTACAAGCGACATAAAGCATAATTCAAGCTCCGCAGAAAGGCGAGCCGCCGACAGTAAAATCGCCCCTAGCGCCAGCACAAGCACCCATGCCGTCCTGCGAAATTCCGCCTTTAAAATTTCGGTCATAACATCACCTCAAATCCACACAAAATACATTAAATACAATATCCCCAATCCTTTTAACATTTTTACTGCTCCTTACAGACAGCGCACCGTCAGAGCGATAATAGCCGCCCTTTGACAGGCTTTCGGCAAGCTCGTTTGCAAGTGCGGCACTTTCCTCACCAAAACCAAGCTTATCAAACAGCAGCCTGACATCGGCAATATTTTCATCTGTAAGGGCGGATATATCATCTGATACAGCACTCACAAGCTCAACTCTTTCAGCCCTGCCGCCGTTCACATACACAAGTGCCTGCATGGGCAGCTTATCGGTAAACACATCAACATCCTTATATTTTACGGAAAACGGTGTAACACACTCATAATCCGACAGGGTATACTCCTTATTTTCACAGCGGATAATACCTGCGCCGTTTTCACCACATTCGTTTGAATAAGGTATAAAGGCGGTATCCTCAAGCCTTTCGTACAGCTCATCACAGCCCTTAAGCCTTATACTGTAAGGTAAAATGGGATATGTCCACTCCGTATCCGTAAGCACATATATACCCCGTACTCTTTTACTCTCAAACACGCTTACCTCTCTGCCGTTGCTGTACTGTACATAGCTCACGCCCTCAACCTTATTAAAGTTTTTTTCAAGCTCTTTTTTCTGTTTAGATGCAAGCGGCTGCATAGTCTTTTCAAAATTTTTTAAAACGTATTCAGCCTCAGAATCTATCACGTCATCTCTCTGTGTATAAGCTGTTATGTTAAAATCGGTCGTTTCCTTATAAACCTCACCCTTACAGCCGCACAGGGACAGGCACAAACATAAGCCGAGCGCAAATTTATTTATCTTCATATTAAAACCCTCCCTGCAAAAACAGCGTTTCAAAAACATTAAGAGCAAAAAGCACACAAAGTATTATGTAAATAACCTTGACAAACCTGTTGTAAAACACTTTACTATTGCCCCGCTCTGCCGTTTTCCTGTTGACATAGGCGCCAATAAAAAGCATAGCAGCTATTATGCACAAATAAACCGGTACACCATACTGATACACATAATCATTTACATTATCATTAATACCAAAAGCAATAACATACTTTAAATCAGAAAAATATTCAATTAAGTGCCAATACTCACCTGTTATCCAGTTATACGGAGTAAAGAGCATTTCTGGCATAAGGGAAGCAAAAAAACCAAAGGCAGCCGCAACAGCATGATTATTTACAAGTGTGCAAATTGTACTTGCAAGTATGTATGCACCACCATTTACCAGCATAAACCTTGGAAAGTCATACACTCCATTAATCCTTAAACCAATATATCTTAAATCCTCAATAATAAAAGCATTTTTATGCATAATTGCTGCAGATAAAAGCATTTGCACCACCCCTACAGCTGCAATAAACATAAGCCCATAGGCAAGCCTTAAAAGATAAAGGCTATCTGCTGTATAAGGCATACTACCCCAGAAATCATCCTTCCTTGTTCTTTTCTGACTAAGCGCAAGCAGTGCGGCAACAGGCAGATACCAGCTCACAACATTAACATCTTCGTTAAACCAGCCAGAGCTGACAAGAATGTAATCTGTCACCTCTTCAATTTTTTCCGTCAGCATCGCACCCACTAAAAGCATACAGCCAAGTACTATAAATATTATCCATGATGAACGCTTGAATTCATCCTTAAAAACTGTTACAACTCTCATTTTTTCACCTCTTTGATTGGTTGGTTGGGATATAAATTAGAGTTTAGCGGAGTAATATTAACAACCTAAAATGCAAATCGTTAACATATGGATTTACCGTAGGGGCGGCAATCTGCCGCCCGTCAACAATTGCGGTTTGTTCAACATTCGGGCGGATAATATCCGCCCCTACAAGTTGATGTTCAATATGGTGCTTGGTT
>CABUWB010000049.1 GCA_902495025.1 uncultured Eubacteriales bacterium | reverse complement strand
TGTACAACATTTCCGCCTGAGGTGTTTATAACCAAATCCTTAATATCATTAATGGACTCAAACTCGCCCACAGCTCTTAACTGAAGCTCTGTACTGCCCTGATAAACCGTACCCGCAGGCGTATTTTTATTTTCGCTAGAAAGCGCCTGTCTTACGGCAGATACACTGATGCCGTAGTTTTCCATCTTGTTTGAGTCAAGGGTAATTTCAACTATGTCATTCTGACCACCCATAATATCTACAGATGAAATATCCTTAATTTTTTCAAACTCTGATGAAATGTTATCATCACAGAAGGTATAAAGGTCATCAGTATCATACTTTGTGCTTGTTACACCAACTCTGATACTTTCGGCATTCATATCCATTTTGATAATGGTAGGCTCGTCTGCATCATCGGGCAGTCTTGGTGTAACCATATCTATTTTATCACGTAAATCCTGCGTTGCAGTATCAATATCGGTACCGTCAATAAACTCAACCATAACCATTGATGAGCCTGTTGATGAGGTTGAGGATATGGTATCAACACCTGTAAGGGTTGCAACGGTTTCCTCAATAGGCTTGGTAATAAGCTCCTCTATTTCCTCAGGGCCCGCACCGTCGTATGTAGTCATAACAACCGCCATTGGCAAATCAGTTGATGGCATATAGGCAAGCTCCAGCGTGTTATATGCCAGTATACCTACAAGCAGTACAATCATTATACCCATAAGGGTTGTTACGGGTCTGTTAATACAAGTTTTAATCATATTTCAGCAGCCCCCTTATCAGTTCTTCTTATCATCAGGAAGCTTGCCGTCCTCGGGCACAGGCTGTGCAGTCTGTTCATCACCTGACTTGCCTGTAATCTGCTTATTGGTAACATCGTTTATTTCATCACCGTCTGCAAGATAAGTCTGTCCCTCGGTTACAATTGTCATACCCTCGCTTAAACCGCTTGTAATTTCAACCATATCGCCGTTGTCAATGCCAATTTCAACAACATTCTTCTTTGCTGCCGAATTTTCAACTGTAAACACATAGCTTTCACCATTTTTGGTAACAACACTGTCCCTGGGTATTACAACTGCATTGTCGCTTTTCTCCTTGGTTAAATAAACCTCGGCAAACATACCGCTTTTAAGTGTACCGTCCTCATTAGGTATATTAATTTTAACCTCGTATGTACCGTCTGAATTTGCATCAGGTGAAATTGATGAAATTCTGCCCTCAAATTCCTCATCTGATAAGGTTGGCACCTTAATTCTTACCGTATCGCCCTGTGCTATTGAGTTAATAATCTGCTCGGCAACATTTACCTTAACATCAACGCTGTCTATATTGATAATAACAAAGGGTATTGTTGCCTGTGAAAGGTTTGTACCCGCAGTTACATTACACTGTGATACTATACCCGATACGGGAGCCTTTACAACAGCATCCTTAAGATTCTGCTTACTGCTTTCAAGCTGCGCCTTGCTGCTTTCAAGCTGTGCATTTGCTGAGTTTAAGCTGTCCTGCGCCTTAACAATATTCTCCTTTGAGGTCTGGTTTACAAGTATATCATAGTTTGTATTAGCCTGTGCAAGGCTGTCCTGTGCCGACTGATATTGGGTATTTGCCTGTTCGAGTGACAGCTCAGCCTGTGTATAGGAGTTTTTAGCTTTGTCGTATGTATCCTTGTAATTGTTCATGCTCTCCTGCGAAAGACCGCCTGCCTCAAAAAGCTGTGTATTGTCGTTATAGTCCTTTTCAGCCTTATCTAGCTGGATTTTTGCATTGTCAAGAGATACCTTTGCATTATCAACAGTAGTCTGTGCATTTTTAAGTGCCGACTGTGCAGAAGTAATTGCATTTTTTGCATTTTCAATCTGCGTCTGCATTGAAGCACCGTTAGCCATTGCAAGGTTATTCTGTGCAGTTGCAACGCTTGTCTGTGCAGAATTTACGCTTGCCTCGGACACCTTGACAGTTTTTTCAATGCTCTCTGTATCCATGGTAAAAAGCACATCACCTGCTTTTACGCTGTCACCCACATCAAAGTTGACAGTTGCCACAGTGCCTGTAATTTTACAGCTGACGTCCACCTCGTCACTTGGCTGTATACTGCCTGAATACATATATTCGTTTGAAACGGAAGAAAGCTCAATCTTCTGTGTTTTAACCGCTGTTGCGGCTTTTGTTTCCTCCATTCCCGGAGGCATACCGCCGGGGCCGCCCTGCATTGCCATTTTATCCTTGCCGCCGCAGCCGCTCAGCATAAGAACAAGAGCAGCAGCAACAGCTGTAAGCCTTAAATATTTTTTCATATTAAACCTCCAATAGAAAATAAATTGTTTGCCTAGACTATAGTTTAATACACAGGTAAACAATATTGTAGTTAAATTTAATTACATTTTCTTACATCACATTTAAGAATTGAAGTTTAATTATGAACATTTTTTTGAAGATATTTAATTAAAAAAAGAGGGAGTATTGCATTTTACAATATCCCTCATAAAATTATATTCAAGCGTTTTGTTTTTCACAGGCAATAAGGCAGTTATTCATAAGCATAGCTATTGTCATAGGGCCTACACCGCCTGGAACAGGGGTAATATAGCCAGCCTTTTTTTCAACCTCGTCAAAGTCAACATCACCGCAGAGCTTGCCGTTTTCCATACGGTTAATACCTACATCAATAACAACAGCACCCTCTTTTACCATATCAGCCTTAACAAACTTTTCTTTACCGATTGCAACAACAAGAATATCAGCCTCGCTGCATACCTTAGCCATATCCTTTGTTCTGGAATGACAGGTGGTAACTGTACCGTTTTCAGCAAGCAGCAGCATACCTACGGGCTTGCCTACAATATTGCTTCTACCCACAACAACACAGTTTTTGCCTGTAATGTCAACGCCGCTCCTTTTGATAAGCTCAATACAGCCTGCAGGCGTACATGCCTTTAAATCTGCCTTGCCTATGCTTAAAAGACCTACGTTATATGGGTGGAAGCCGTCAACATCCTTTTCGGGCTTAATTCTTAAAAGCACCTTTTCCTCATCAATATGCTTGGGCAGAGGGAGCTGCACAAGTATACCGTTGCATTCACTGCTGCTGTTAAGCTCATCAACAAGGGCAAGCAGCTCGTCCTCGGTTGTGCTTTCGGGCAGCTCATAGCTGAGGGACTTAATGCCGCAGTATTCGCATGCCTTTTTCTTATTGCGCACATAAACCTGACTTGCAGGGTTTTCACCAACAAGGATAACCGCAAGACATGGCTCAACACCCTTTGCCTTTAAAGCGGAAACCTTTTCCTTAACCTCGTCCTTTATTTCAAGAGAAATTTTCTTTCCGTCAATTATATTTGCCATTTTACTTTTCCTCACCTTCTAATGGTATATTTTTAAGTGCAGGGTTTTTATTTTCGTCATATTCAACAAAGTAAAGTCTGCCGCCTGCCGCATTAAGGTAAACGCCATAGGTATCGGAGAGCTTTTTAACATCGCTGCCGTCAGTTTTTATGCTGTAAATATTATTTTCAATCCAGTTTGTAAAATAAATTCTGCCGTCATAAACATTTATATCTCCGCATGGCACCTTGTGAAGTACCTGCTTTTCAGAGCCGTCCGTTTTAACCCTGCAAAGGAACTTGTCGTTTTTGTCAACGTCCTCGTCGTCCTGCTTTGAGGTACCAACATTTTCCCACTGTGAGTAATATACCCACTCTCCGTCAGATACAGGATACCAGCAGCCGCTTTCCGTAAGTTTTAACCTGTTTTCTCCGTCAAGGTTAATACTGTAAAGCTTGGCATTTTCACTCCAGTTTGAGTAGTAAATTCTATCCCCCTCAACTGACACATAGTACGCAATATCATCACTTAAAGCTATATTCTCGCTGCCGTCAAGGCTGAGCTTATATATTTTGTTGCCGTCGCTCCAGTTGGAATAATAAATATAATCTCCATAAAGGTTGACATAATAGCTCTGTACGTCATTAAGCTTTGTGTTTTCACTGCCGTCAATATTCATTTTATAAATATGGTAGTCGTCATTTGCATTTGCGTAAACGATGCAGCCGCCTGCAGCATTTATAAAGTAGCTTTCCACGTCATTAAGCTTAACGGGATTGCTGCCATCAGGGTCAGAGCAGTAAATGGAATAACCGTCCTCACCGTTCTGGTAGTAAATTTTGCCGTCATACTCCGCAGCAGCACCAAGATTAATAATATTGCCACTTGTATTTCCCTTTGCACTGTTCTCCTTTGTTTCGCCAAAGCCGACACCAGGCTTATTGGAACAGCCTGTAAAGCTGCACGATAGGGCAAGCATACAGCCCGCCATAAAAACTGCCGCCAGTCTGTTTAATTTCATATATACACCTACTCCGTTTTTTTATTAGAATAAACCTGTTATTTTGCCGTTTTCATCAACATCAATATTTTCTGCCGCAGGCACCTTTGGAAGACCCGGCATAGTCATAATATCGCCTGCAAGGGCAACAATAAAGCCTGCGCCTGCGCTAACCCTTATCTCCTTAATTGTTACGGTAAAGCCCTCGGGTCTGCCAAGCAGTTTTGCATTATCACTTAAAGAATACTGTGTTTTTGCAATACATACAGGCATTTTGTCAAGACCAAGCTCCTCCAGCCTTGCAATCTGCTTTTTAACCTTAGGCAGAAAATCAACGCCGTCAGCACCGTAAATTTCTTTACAGATTGTGGAAATCTTATTTACTATGCTGTCGTTTTCATCATAAATTGGATGGAAATTGCTCTGCTTTGTATCAAATACCTCAAGCACCTTTTTAGCAAGAGCCTCGCCGCCCTCGCCGCCTTTTGCCCATACCTCGGAGAGAGCAAAATCAGCGCCCATTTCCTCACACTTTGAGCGTACAAAGCCAACCTCCTCGTCAGTATCTGTTACAAAGTTATTGAGTGTAACAACAACAGGCACGCCGAATTTCTGCAGGTTTTCAATATGCTTTTCAAGGTTTACAAAGCCAGCCTTAACAGCATCAAGGTTTGGACTTGAAAGCTCTGCCTTAGGTACGCCGCCGTTATATTTAAGCGCCCTTATTGTGGCAACAAGCACAACGGCATCGGGCTTAAGGTCAGCCTTGCGGCACTTGATGTCAAAAAACTTTTCAGCACCTAAATCAGCACCGAAGCCTGCCTCGGTAATAACAACGTCTGCCAGCTTCATAGCCATTTTTGTAGCCTTGATTGAGTTGCAGCCATGTGCAATATTTGCAAATGGGCCGCCATGGATAATGGCAGGTGAGTGTTCAAGCGTCTGCACCATATTAGGCTTGATTGCGTCCTTTAAAAGTGCAGTCATTGCACCGTCAGCCTTTAAGTCCTTTGCTGTAACAGGCTGGCCTGAGCGGTTGTAGCCTATAATTATTTTACCCAGCTTTTCCTTTAAATCCTTAACATTTTCTGAAAGGCAGACAATAGCCATAATTTCAGAGGCAACGGTAATCATAAAGCCGTCCTCACGCACTACGCCGTTTTTGTCGCCTATGCCTATAACAACATCACGCAGGGTACGGTCGTTAAGGTCAAGCACTCTCTTCCATGTAATATTGTTTGTGTCAATATCAAGGGCATTTCCCTGATGAATATGGTTGTCAATCATTGAAGAAAGGAGGTTGTTTGCGGTTGTCATTGCATGAATATCGCCTGTAAAGTGAAGATTGATGTCCTCCATAGGCACAACCTGTGCATAGCCGCCGCCTGCAGCACCGCCCTTTACACCCATACATGGGCCGAGTGATGGCTCACGCAGAGCAACAAGCGTTTTTACGCCTATTCTGTTAAGACCCTCTGCAAGACCGATTGTTGTAGTAGTCTTGCCCTCGCCCGCAGGCGTTGGGTTAATAGCCGTAACAAGCACCAGCTTTGCATCCTTGTTTGACTTAGTCTTTTCATACAGCTCGTCCGAAAGCTTTGCCTTGTACTTACCGTATAATTCAAGGTCATCACTGTCAATACCAAAGTTTTCCGCTACCTTTGTAATAGGTTCAAGCACACAAGCCTGTGCAATTTCAATATCGCTTTTCATAATATTCCTCCTTATGTAGTAAAAATATAACTGATATAATGATACCACTATTTGCAATTAAATCAAGTTAAAATTTTTATATCTTACAAATCTTCGTATGAATCATATCTGTCCTTGCGCTCTCTCAATTCATACTTGTCCATATAAACCTCACGTGGCTGGCTGCCGTTTGTGGGGCCTAAAATTCCCCTGTCCTCCAGTGCCTCAATTATGCGGGACGCCCTGTTAAAGCCTATTCTGAAATGACGCTGAACCTTACCTGCCGATGCACATTTAGGGTTTGCGACAATCCAGTCAAGCACCTCATCTGTCATAGGGTCGTCCTCTCCGCCGTCAGCGCCCTCGGTTACGGTAATGCTCGCCTTATTTATTTCATTAATAATAGCCTCGTCATACTGCGGCTCATCCGTACCGATATAGCTTACAACCCTTTCAACCTCGTCATCGGTTATAAAAGCACCCTGTATACGCATTGGCTTTGCCATATCCGCCGTTTTAAAGAGCATATCACCCTTACCTAGCAGCTTTTCGGCACCTGTTGAGTCAAGTATGATACGTGAGTCCATGGAGCCTGAAACCTTAAAAGCTATTCGTGAGGGCACATTGGAGCGTATAAGACCTGTGAGCACATCGGCAGACGGTCTTTGCGTTGCAAGCACAAGGTGCATTCCAGCCGCCCTCGCCTTTTGTGCAAGGCGGCATATTGAGGTTTCAATCTCCTTGCCCACAACCATCATAAGGTCGGCAAGCTCATCAATTATAATAACTATCTGCGAAAGCCTTTCTTCCTTAGATACCTTCTGATTATAGCCCTCCAGATTACGTGTACCCGATTTTGCAAGCAGCTTATAACGTCTTTCCATTTCTATTACAGCCCAGTTGAGTGCGCCTGCCGCTTTTTCCGGCTCGGTAACAACGGGCAGAAGAAGATGTGGTATACCGTTATACACACTAAGCTCAACCATTTTGGGGTCAACCATTATCATTTTGACCTCGTCGGGCGTTGCCTTATAAAGTATGCTCATAACAAGGGTATTAATACACACACTCTTACCTGAGCCTGTTGTACCTGCCACAAGCAAATGAGGCATTTTTGCAAGATCGGCAACGGTAACACTGCCCGTAATATCCTTACCGAGTCCAAAGGCAATTTTTGACTTGAATTTCTGGAACTGCTCACTCCTTAAAACCTCGCTGAAATACACACTCTCTCTTGTATCGTTTGGTATTTCTATACCTATTGCGCTTTTTCCCGGAATTGGTGCCTCAATAATAATGCTTTCTGCCGCCATTGAAAATTTAATGTCATTTTCAAGATTTGTAACGGCGCTTACCTTTGTACCCTTGCTTGGCGTCAGCTCATATCTTGTTACTGTAGGACCTATGCTGATATGGTTTACCTTAGCCTCAACCTTGAATATGCCGAGGGTTTCCTCCAGCTTTTTAGCCTTGCGCAGTATTTCCTCCTTGGTTTTTTCCTCCGATTTATCGGGATTAACTCCCAAAAATTCCAGCTTTGGAAATTTATATTCTGTTTTCTTTTTCTCAATCTCCAGCTTATCAACAAGCTTAGTTTTTTCAGCCTCGACAATTTCAGGCTCGTCCTCTGCGGAATAAAGCTCGCCGTCTGCTGCCGCACCTTCTTCCCATGGCGGCAAATCCTCGGACATATCAGGTGTTAAATCCTCGGGGACAGACTTTCTTTCAGGCACGCTGCTTTTATTAAAGCTGTCAATCAGCCTTATAAGCTCCTGTTCCTTTTCATCATCAACAACCTTATCTTCAACAATTTCTTCTTTTGGCTCATAAACAGGTATGCTCTCCTGCATATTACTATCATCCTGTGCAGATGATGCCTTTGTATACAGATTTATCATACCCGTACGGTCAACCTCGTCATTTATGGGAGCGGAATTACCTATTCCGTCTGTAATAAGGTCAATTTTATTATCACGTTTTTCACTCTTTTTTATGTCAATGGTAAAAATCTTCTCATGTCTTTCTTCCTCTTTGGGAGCAAACAGGCTGCGTTTTGGCTCTCTTTCCTCCTCCATCTGCTTTCTCAGCTTTTTTTCGCTGCGCACAGGCTCGTTATTTATTTCCTCATCATAATAATTATCGTTGTAATAATCGTCCTCATCATAATAGTAGTCAGCATATTTTTCCTTAACCCTGTCCACATAGCCAAGCAGATTTCTTATGCCGCCTATAAAGGAGCCGCCGCTTATAAGCATAAGCAGAATAATGGCAAGCAGAATAAATATTATGTAGCAGCCGATATTGCCTACCAGCTTATTTAAGCCCATATATACAAGCGCACCAACAAGACCGCCGTTGCTGCCTGCACCATGCCTGAAAGCGTAGGATACAAATGCAGGAAAATTAAGTCCCTCAAACTGCTCACTGCCGCCAAAGCTCTGTACAAAGGCAAGTATAACAACAAACAGCACTGCCGAAAATACTGCCCTTATTTTGAATATTGCATCATTTTTTTCCATACCGAGGTAAACAGCCCCTATAATAAGGGCTATAGGCAGTATCCATGCACCAATGCCGAATATGCCATGCAGCACAAGCACCGCAGCCTCGCCTATAATGCCTGCCTCGGCAGAGCTGCCGCTTATAAGAAAGGCAAAAAGCAGCACCGCAATACCTGCCATTATAATGATAACAAATTCCTTGCGCATACCGTCCTTTTTTGTATCGGCTGCCATCTGTACAGAGGAACTGCCCTTTTTATCACTTTTTTTTGCTGAATTATTTTTATTATTGGTTTTACTTTTACCCGTATTATTTTTAACTGCCGCAGCTTTCTTTTTCTGCTCAGCCATTATATCACACCCTTTACAGCAATTTTTTAACACACATTATGGTAATTATACCACAATTTTTATCTTACAACAACCTTAATTTGTTTTTAACGAATTGAACAAAATTAAGTAATAATATGTATTTTATAATTATTTACTTGCAAAAAAATTGTATATGTGATAATATAAATAAATACTGGAAAACTCGTAAAAACAATATGGTACAAACTACACAGAAATTTGTAACCGCCTTGTCCCATAGTGGAAATAAAGCAATACAGCGGCGGCAATACAATTTGTTATTTTGCCCATATAGGGTATTCCGGCATTGTACAAATGCGTTTTAAGGAGTGAGAGCTTTGGAAAAGGATTACTTAGGTATCCGCATAGGCATAATCGGCGGCGGTCAGCTCGGTAAAATGATGATTGAGGAAGCAAAAAGGCTGTCCTTTAACATAACCATACTTGACCCTACACCCGATTGTCCCGCTCACAGTATAAGCGACAAGCATATTGTTGCTGATTTTGACGATAAGGATGCAATCAGACAGCTTGCATCGGAATGTGATGTTGTAACCTATGAGTTTGAGCATATTGACGCTCAGGTACTCACCGAGCTTGAAGAGCAGGGCAGCAAAATATATCCGACAGCAAAAAGTCTGAGTATCATACAAAACAAATTTACACAGAAGCAGCTTTTACAGCAGGACGGACTGCCTGTACCCGACTTTATAGCCATAAACTCTGTTGAGGATATGTATAAGGCGGGAGAGAAATTTTCCTATCCGTTTATGCTCAAGGCCTGTACAGGCGGCTATGACGGAAAGGGCAATGCTCTTGTAAAGGACAGCTCCTGTGTGCCTGATGCTTATAATCTCCTTGGCGGAGGTCAAATAGCATTAATGGCGGAAAAACTTGTTGACTTCTGTATGGAAACCTCGGTTTTAGCGTGCCGTGGCTTAAATGGGGACATTGTAGTATATCCCGTAGGTGATAACAGGCATATCAACAGTATTCTGCACGAAACAGTCGTACC
>CABUWB010000048.1 GCA_902495025.1 uncultured Eubacteriales bacterium | reverse complement strand
CCCTAAATTCAGCACTATACCCGACATCAACTTGTAGGGGCGGATATTATCCGCCCGAATGTAGAACAAACCACAATGTATGACGGGCGGCAGATTGCCGCCCCTACAATTGAAATGTTTAGGTGTTGATTTACACCGCTAAACATTAATTTATATTAATAAAAACATGGGATGTTGCGAAATTAATGCGACATCCCATGTTTTTTGTGTGTACTATACAAAATTACACACTTTCTTTAATCATAAAATAATTATTAATTTTAACATTATGCCTGATAACGGTATTTTCCCTCACAACGATATAACCCATTTTTTCAAAAAAGCCTTTTGCGGTTTTTGAGGCATATACGGTATATTTAGGGGAACGTATATTGCTTTCGAGAGCGGCGCACAAGGCGGTGGCAATCCCCCTTTTAGCATAGTCCTTATGGATGTAGAGCATATCAAGATAGCCGTTTTCGTCCATATTGGCAAAGCCTGTAATTGTACCGTTTTCATCTGCAACCAAGGTATAAATGCGACAGAAATCATCATTCCATTTTACAAGGTCGCAGCTGCCATCTGCCCATGCGTCAAGCTGTTCGGGCGTATAGTCATTTACTGCCAAAGAGTGTACACTGTTATAAAAAAGCTCTGCAATTTCCTCAATATCCGCAGGAGTGTATCTGCGTATTATCATAAAAAGCTTTCTCCATGAATATCGGCACTTATACCAAGGTACTGTGCAATGCTTGCCGCAATATCGGCATAGGTTGTGCGTGTGCCTATATTTTTTGCTTTTAAATTTCCGCAGCCTAAAAGGAAAATATACTCCCTTGAATGGTCGGTTGAGGGTGTTGTGGGGTCGCAGCCATGGTCAGCGGTGATAAAAAGAATATCGTCCTCATTCATGGCTGACATAATTTCGGGCAGCTTGCTGTCAAAGTATTCAAGTGCGCCTGCAAAGCCCTTTACATCGTTTCTGTGTCCGTAAAGCATATCTGTATCGACAAGGTTGGTAAAAATAAGTCCGCCAAAATCCTCTTTAAGATACTTGATTGTCTGTTCAATACCGTCTGCATTGTTGGTGGTATGCACAGAGCGTGTTATGCCACGCATGGCAAAAATATCCTCTATTTTACCTACGCACGCACATTCAAGCCCTGCCGCCTTTACGCAGTCAAGCAGGGTTGTGCCTGTTGGCTCAAGTGAAAAATCCTTACGTCTTTCGGTGCGTGTGTAATTGCCGCTTGTGCCTGTAAAGGGACGTGCTATAACTCTGCCTACAGAGAGCATTTTGCGTGCTGTTTTGCAGTAGTCATAAAGAGTTTCAACGGGAATAATATCCTCGTGTGCCGCTATCTGAAATACGCTGTCAGCCGATGTATAAACAATAGGACAGGCTGTTTTTACATGTTCATCACCAAGGTCGTTTATAATCTGTGTACCAGATGCGACACAGTTGCCTATAACTTTTCTGCCAATGGCATTTTCAAACGGAATAATTATATCCTCGCCAAAGCCGTTAGGATAGGTGGGAAACGGCTTATCAAGCCATACTCCGCTTATCTCCCAGTGTCCTGTTGTGGTGTCCTTGCCTGCGGAGTGCTCTGCAAGTCTGCCATACAAGCCTTTTGTATTATCTGTCCTGCCGAAAATATCTGCACCCTCAATATTGCCTAAGCCTAAGGCACACATATTTGGCAACTTTAACTCGGGCATTGTCTTTTTTAAATTGACAAGGGTGTTGCTGCCTGTATCTCCATACTTTGCTGCATCGGGCAGCTCACCTATTCCAACTCCGTCAAGTACAATTATTGTTGCTCTTTTCATTCTATTACCTCCGCTAAAACAGGCAGCGGCTCTGCCTTTTTGTCAGATATGTCAAGTGCAGAGAGTAAAATTTCGGCAGATGAACGGCATTTTTCAGCTGTATCTGCAAAAATTTCCGCAATACAATCACCTGTTTTTATATTATCACCCGTTGTAACGTGCATTATGATACCTGCACCAAGGTCGATAGGTGCGTCTTTAACGGTACGTCCCGCACCTGCGGCAACGCTTGCCCTGCCAATATCGGTTGTGTTTATAGAGGTCAGAATGCCACTTTTGGGTGAAACAAGAGTATAGCTCTCCCTTGCTTTTGGGAAAAGAGAGTAATTTTCACAAACAGTAGGATTTCCACCCTGTGCAGTGATAAGCTCCTTAAATTTGTCAAGCCCCTTTTTATTCTGAATGTTGGCATTAAGCATTTCAAGCGCCTTATCCGTATTATCTGCAATACCACCAAGCACAAGCATTTTTGCACCAAGCTCCAATGCAACGGTTTTAAGCCTGCCCTCACAGTTGCCCTTTAAAATTTCAATAGCCTCTATTACCTCAAGGCTGTTGCCGATGTACATACCAAGCGGTCTGTCCATAGGGGTGATGAGAGCGGTGGTTTTTCTGCCAAGAGAATTACCTGTATTTACCATGGTGCGTGCAAGTGAACGTGCATCATCAAGGTTTTTCATAAAAGCGCCGCTGCCATACTTTACATCAAGCACTATTGCATCAGAGCCTGCCGCAAGCTTTTTACTCATAATACTGGCAGCAATAAGCGGTATGCTTTCAACTGTGCCCGTTACGTCACGCAAAGCGTACATACGCTTGTCTGCGGGTGCAAGGTCGGCAGTCTGCCCCATAATGGCTATGCCTATGCTGTTTACCTGTGCTATTGCCTGCTGCTCGGTAAGAGAAATGTTAAAGCCGGGAATTGACTCCAGCTTGTCAAGTGTTCCGCCCGTATGTCCAAGCCCTCTGCCTGACATTTTAATTACCTTTAAGCCGAGAGAGGCAGTAAGCGGTGCAAGTATAAGGGTGGTAGTGTCGGCAACGCCGCCTGTGCTGTGCTTGTCAACCTTAATGCCCTCTATTGCAGACAGGTCAAGCACTCTGCCCGAATGAGTCATGGCAAGTGTGAGGTCGGCAGTTTCCCTGTCGTTAAGTGATTTAAGGCAGATAGCCATAAGCATTGACGATACCTGATAATCGGGTATGCTGCCGTCCGTAACACCCTGTACAAAGTATTTAATTTCCTCTGTGGACAGCTCTCCGCCGTCCCTCTTTTTTATTATTAAATCAACAAAGTTCATAAAAATACCTTCTTTTTATTGATTATTCCTCTGCAGTAAGCATATTGTAAAGTGCTGCCGCAGCCTCAGCCCTTGTAATCTCCTTGTTGCCGTTAAAGTTATCCATATTATCGCCCCTCATTGCACCAAGGGCAGTGGCTATTGCAACGGCAGGTATATATTTTTCATCAATAGTATCCTTATATGAGGTTATATTGAATATATCGGGGTGGTTTTTCAGCTTATCAAGGTTATAGTATTCCATAATATACTCTGCAAGCTCATAGCGGGTGATGGTGGAGTTATCTTCGGTACTTTCGACCTCATCATCGATATAGTATGGCTTGTAGGAGTAATTATTATAAAGGGTGTCAAGCTCCTTTCTTGTTATAGGCTGGTCAGGGCGGAAAAGTTCATCATTAAGTTTATAACCATTGTTATAAAGTGTTGTAACAATGCTCTCGCACCAGTGTCCCTTAATATCGCTTATGCCGCTTTCGGCTTCCTCATCCTTTGGCTTGCCCTTATAGTCAATCAGAGTTTTTGAAGATGCGGACATAAGTCCCGTTTTGTTAAAGGAGTAAACAAGGCTGACATTATAGCTCTCGTCAACGGTATAGCAAAGTTCAAAGTCAAATAAATCGGCAAGAGCCTCAATTGCCCTGTCATCCGAAAGCACGTTTTTAGGCTGAGGGAAGGTAAGTGATTCATCAAAGTTGTTGGAGTAGCTTATAATATCACCGTCTGCATTAACAGCTGCGCTTATACTCTCGCCCTCGCATTTATAGCCGTATTCCATACGGGTATATGATACACTGACTCTGCCGTCATAGCTGCTTGTATTACAGCTTGGCTGTGACATCTTTTTGCTTTCGGCAGGGGCAAGCTTTTCAATAAGGGCTTTTACCTTGGGGACAGCTTTGCTTTCAGCAGCCTCAATTTCCGTATCTGTAAGCTCTGCCCTTGGCTGAATTTGTGTATTGTTGTAATAGCGGAAGCTGATAATCTTGCCTGTTTTTGCGTTGAGAGTGGCACTTGTGTTATTTCCATGTATATTGATGTAGTAGTTGCCCGAATAATAATCCCTGTTTATATTAGATGAGGTGTAGCTTGCATTTTTTGCAACAGGAAAATTCTCCTTAATAATTTCTGCCGCACGCTGTGAGCTTATAAGTCCCTCTGCGTGTTCTATTGCCTCAAGCTCCTGTGGTGTAAAGCCGCTGCCTGAGTCCTCGGAAGCAACGGCATCGTTTGTTTTAGCAGCCATATCTTCGGCCAGATACTCGTTAAAATACTTGTTTACATTGGTAATATTGCCTGAAAAGGCATTTACCGCCGTATATGTATCATTTACCGAAAAAGCAAGGAAAGGTGTTCTTGTTACCTTTTTATTTTCATAGTCATCATAAATGCGGTAAGTTGGCTTAGGCTTTTCGCCGTTATAAAATGCGGTTACAGCCTGCTTAACATCAATTATTCCGCTTGGCGCAGGATATTTAAGCGACAAAAATTCTTTGCCGGTGCCGTTAAATGAGGTTATTTCACCTGTGTCGGGGTTGACGGAAAGCTCGGCGTGGGCAGTGGCAACCTGTATATTATTTTTATAAAGATAGTAAACGTAGCTGTGTGAGCGGCGGCTTAAATTTGTTTCTTCCAGACGGAAATCGTCTGCGCTGCTGCCGTAAACGGTTTTTAAAAAGCTGACTGCTTTTGCTTTGGTCTGCTCGCTTGTATACTTTGCAAGTCCCTTTGATGTATCGGAGCTGCTGTTATAGTCATAGTAGCTTAAAAGGCAGCCGTCCTTGTCGAGGGTTACGCTGGTACTGCCATTGTCATCAGACCAGTCAAGGCTTATAATGAGTGCGCCGTTTTCTCCTTCGCTTATGCTGTAATCAATTTCCGTACGCTCTGCAGGTACGGTTATGTACTGCTTTGCGGCAGTTATAGCGTCAGCAAGGCCCTTATCGTCACCATAGGCATTAAATGCTGCCGAAAGTGTAAGTGTTGCAGCAACAAATAAAGCAAATAATCTTTTCATAATTAATACCTCCCAAAAAAGTTTTTTATCTTTTTAGACGTAAAAAAAATAAAATTGTTCCCCTAAATTGAAAATTTTTACAGATTTACCTGTTTGCCTGACGGAATATAAACAGGCTCGCTGCCCTTTGATATAATAAGGTCAAGTGCGGTAGGATTATATACCATGGAGAGGTCTGCGGAAAAACGAAGCTGCTTCAGCGCATTCATGTAATCAACTATTTCGATATTGGTGGCATACCATATATCGTCCTTTCCGCTCATCATTTTGCAAAAGTCCTCAATCAGGCTCCAGTTATCGTCCTTGTCAAACTCGTTTGCGTGTCCCCATACGTACATTAAATGAGGACGGTTTTTGTATGGCTGGTCAAGAAATGCCTGTCCAAGCTCCAATAAATTCTGCTTGTGGTGGCAGGAACCCTGACAGCGCATAAAGTCATCAGGCATATTAAAGGTAGCCGTAGTTTCAACAACTCTGCAATACTCAATACCGCACGCCTTTAAAATGGAAACAGTATCATCATTATATAAGCCGTTTGGATAGGACATACCTCTTACGGGATAGCCTGCGAGCTTTTCAAGCGCAAGCCTGTCCTTCATGGTTTCGGAAATTACCATTTCCCTCGGTGTTATGCCAAGCGACTGGTGTGTGTAGCCATGTGCGGAAATCTCGTGTCCCTTATAAAGCTCACGTACCTCGTCAGATGCTATACGGTCAAGCCTTTCGTTGTCAAGGTAGCCTGCGTTAATGTGGAATGTACCCCTTATACCATAGCGGTTAAAAATTTCCACAAGGCGCCTGTCGGGTGTTTTGCCGTCATCGTAGCTCATTGTAAGTATCTTTCTTGTGTTGCCGGGAAATCTGTCAAAATTAATCAAAATAAATCAACTCCTTTATAAGTTGATTATATAATATTCAGTGAAAATTATCAATAAAACTGTGGCTTTTTACCTGAAAAAATGTTATGCTTTTATCGAGGTGATTTTATGAAGGTATGTGCACTGATTATGGCTGCTGGCAGTGGAAAAAGAATGGGCGGCAGCGTAAAAAAGCAGTATTTAAAAATAGATGATAAGGAAATAATAAGGCTGACGGCAGAGGTTTTTGAGGGCTGTCCTTATGTTGATGAAATTGTTGTTGTAACAGGCAGTGATGAAATTGATTTTGTAAAGGATATTTTAAAGGACTGCAAAAAAATAAGTGCAGTTATAGCGGGCGGCAGTGAAAGGCAGTATTCCGTATTTAACGGTTTAAAGGCGGCAGAGGGCTGTGATATTGTGCTTATACATGACGGAGTACGTCCCTTTGTAAGGAATGAGGACATAAAAAAATGTATTGACGAGATAAAAATAAGTAAGGCGTGTGTTCTTGGCGTACCCGTAAAGGATACAATTAAAATATGCGATGATATCGGTGTTATTGTATCCACGCCAAAAAGAAGTATGCTGTGGGCAGCACAGACTCCGCAGTGCTTTGACTATGAGCTTATGATGTCAGCTTATGAAAAGGCAATTGAGGATAATTTTCTGGGTACGGATGATGCCTCGCTTGTGGAAAGAATGGGTGTTAAAATTAAAATGGTTGAGGGCAGCTATGATAATATTAAAATTACAACACCAGACGACCTGATAACGGGAAAAGCTATAAAAAATACAAAAAACTAAAAATTTTTAGTGAAAAAATATAAAAAACAATAAATTTTACTTGCAATCCACTAAATTTTATGATAATATAGTACCCATCAACGGCGATGATTGAGAAAAGTAGTATGGGAGAAACCTAACAGGGATATGAAAACATGGACTGAGATTTTCATTTTTGACACTCTTGTATGAAGAACACTCAGGAGCTTATCCTGCAAAAAGAAATGAGTAGTGGGGTACGGTTTGCAGTCGTTATTCTGCTGTAGAGATGACACAGAATAATACTGCGTCAATTTGGGTGGTACCGCGTTAATTCGTCCCGAGGCTATAAGTCTCGGGACTTTTTTTATTTCGCCTGACGGCGATGAACAAAATGCCTGCATTTTGTTCAGTTTGGCTGCGGAAGAAACTACCAACCCGTGCTGTTCTGTTGCTTTGCAACAGCCATCACGAGTTTCAGTCCTCAGCGGAAATAAATTCCGCTTGCGGATTAAAGCCTGCGGCGCTTTTTAGTTACTTGAAATCCTTGTAATCCGAAATATTACAACACATTATTTATTGCAATAATTATCTTTTGGGTAACTATAAAGATGGCAGATTTAAAAGAAAAAACAAATTAAGCAGTTCACATTTTTATTCAAGTCATAAAGCTTATGGAAAGGAATGATATTATGATTAAGGCAACAGGCGAACGTACAATTATGGATTTGTGCATATCCGAGCTTACAAAGCTCAAGGGTGATGAGCGAAATAATGTAACTACTCATGGTACAATTTACAATGTGCGTGATATGGGTGATTTTGCCTTTGTAATTTTAAGAAAGGTAAATGGACTTATACAGTGTGTTTATGAGAAAAACGGCTCTGAGGAGGAAAAGGAGCTTTTACAGATTGAAAACTGTGTTAAGGTTACAGGCGATTTGAGAGATGAGCCTAGAGCCGTAAACGGTTTTGAAATTGTCGTAAAGGATATGAAGATTTTATCCGAGCCAAAGGAGGAGCTTCCTTTCAGTATAAATAAATATAAGCTTAATATTGCACTTGAAAATGAAATGTCAATCCGTCCCATTGTTTTAAGAAACGAGCAGAGGAGAAGTATATTCAAGCTGCAGGAGGGACTTGTAAGAGCTTTCAGAGAGTACCTTGAAAATAAGGACTTTACCGAAATATTTACACCTAAGATTGTAGCATCGGGTGCAGAGGGCGGTGCAAATATATTCAAGCTTGAATACTTTGGCAAAAAGGCTTACCTTGCACAGAGCCCACAGTTCTACAAGCAGATGATGATACCTATTTATGAGAGAGTTTTTGAGATAGCACCTGTATTCCGTGCGGAAAAGCATGATACAACACGTCACCTTAACGAGTATGTAAGTGTTGACTTTGAAATGGGCTTTATTGAGAGCTTTTATGACGTAATAAATATGGAAACGGGTATGATTAAATATGCCCTTAACTACCTGCAGGAAAATTACGGAACATATCTTAAAAAGCTGAATGTGGTGCTGCCCGAGGTTAAGGAGATACCTTGCATTAAGTTTAAGGACGCAAAGGAAATGGTTGCCAAAAAGTACAACCGTAAAATTAAGGACCCTTATGATTTGGAGCCTGAGGAAGAAAGGCTTATAGGTGAGCTTTTTAAAGAGGAGTACGGCAGTGATTTTGTGTTTGTAACACATTATCCTGTTAAAAAGCGTCCGTTCTACGCTATGGACGACCCCGAAAATGAAAAGTATACTCTGAGCTTTGACCTTCTTTTCAGAGGTCTTGAGGTAACAACAGGCGGTCAGAGAATACACGACTACGATACACAGGTTAAAAAGATGATATTCAAGGGTCTGTATCCCGAGGATTTTGAAAGCTATCTCATGCTGCACAAGTACGGCTGCCCACCACATGGCGGTCTGGGCATGGGACTTGAACGCTTTTTAATGCGTCTTATTGATGAAAAGAATATAAGGGCAACATCAATGTTCCCAAGAGATACAACAAGGCTTGTGCCATAATTGGAGGTGTGCATAAATGATAATGGTTGAAAACCTTAAAAGATACCTTGCCGAGGCAACGGGTATTGAAATAAGCGAGGATAAAGAGGATTTTGTAGTAAGCCGCATTGAGGCACTGCTTGACTATATCGGTTACAGTGAGGCAGAGGAGGAAAGCGAGCAGAGTGTAACGGACATTAAGGTTACGGGTGTTGACGATAACCTTATCAAATATCTGGAGGAGCTTTCAAGGCTTACATTAACTGCAGAGGAGGAGGAACGCTCCAAGGCAGAGCTTAATAAGATACTTGACTATATTGATATGCTTAACGAGCTTGACACTGATGAGGTTGAGCCTATGAGTCACCCATTTGCATATACAAACAATTTCAGGGAGGACGAGGTTGTACCGTCCTCTGACAGAGAAACTATACTTAAAAACGCACCTCAGCAGAAGGACGGCTGCTTTAAGGTGCCTACTACGGTTGAGTAAGGGGGGGCGTAAAAAATGAATTTCAATGATAAAACAGCCCTTGAGCTTGGGCAGATGATTAAAGATAAGCAGATAAGCTCCGTTGAGCTTACAAAGACTATGCTTGATAATATTGAAAAGGCTGAAAAGGATATAAATGCCTTTGTAACCGTTGATGCGGAGGGTGCTTTAAAAAGAGCAGCAGAGGTACAGACTAAAATTGATGCGGGCGAGGAGCTTTCTCCGCTTGCTGGTGTGCCTATGGGTATAAAGGACAATATCTGTACAAAGGACAGCCTTACAACCTGTGGCTCACAAATGCTTTACAACTTTAAGCCGCCATACAATGCAACAGTTGTAGACAGACTTACATCTGCGGGTGCTGTTGTGCTTGGTAAGCTGAATATGGACGAATTTGCAATGGGCGGCTCAACAGAAACCTCATACTTTGGTGCAACAAAAAATCCATGGGATATTGAAAGAGTACCGGGCGGCTCATCGGGCGGCTCTGCTGCATCTGTTGCGGCTGGCGAGGTAACATACGCTCTCGGCTCTGATACAGGCGGCTCAATCAGACAGCCTTGCTCTTTCTGCGGTGTAAGCGGCATTAAGCCAACCTATGGCGCAGTTTCAAGATACGGTCTTGTTGCATTTGCATCATCACTTGACCAGATAGGACCT
>CABUWB010000047.1 GCA_902495025.1 uncultured Eubacteriales bacterium | reverse complement strand
GAAACTACTACTGAAACTACCACTGAAACTACCACTGATGTAACCACCGAGTTTGATACGGAAAGTAGTACCACCTCAGGAGATAATGCAAATTCTCCAGAGGTTTCTGGCAACAACACCATTATCAACGATGAGTTAAATATCAACATTAAAGACAGCACCATAGAAACTCTCGTTGTAAATAAAAATACTTATAACCAGATTACTAACATTCAGGAGGGTGATACTTACAATATAAATATAACCGAAACAAAATCAGAATCAAAAAACAAATCCAAAAGTTCAAGAAAAGCAAAGGCAAATTCAAAATCAGATTCTTCCAAAATCTCAACAGCAGAGGAAAACAAGGGCAATCCATCAAATATTCCCGATAATACCTATAATTTCTACATTGATACCATAAATATGGATATTCCACAGCTGGTTACTTTAACAATAGGCAGTCCTACAATAACAGTAGACGGAAAAAGCAAATCAACCGACTGTTCACCTTATATCCAGCAGTTTTCAAACTCGACAATGATTCCTCTGCGCTCGATAGTTTCCACCATTGTCGGCGCATCGGTAGACTGGGAACCTGACACTAAAACCGCAATCGTAAAATATGGTGAAAAACAGATGTATTTCCCAGTAAACACAAACTATTACATTGACAGTAGCGGATTTAAAAAGAATGCCAACGGAGCAGTAACAGAAATATCAAACAACAGAACCTGCCTCCCACTCCGTACAATAGCAGAAGCCCTTGGTTTTAATGCCGGTTGGGACAGCCAGACTAAAACCGTCACTCTTTCCGGAGAATAAATCGTCAAAGTTTTAAATTAATCCCTTAGTCTTTATATGGACCCCCCGGTCCATTAATAAACCGGGGGGGTCTTTCAATCTAGTATATCAATTTCTATATCTATTTTTTTATACTCAAGCCAGTGTTTATGCAGGAAGGCATACTCCTTCTCTTTGGCACCTGTGGCAGGATTGGTTATATAGTTACCTGTAAAACGCCTCTCTGATTCAGGTGTAATAATTCTTGCACTTCCTTTAACTTTATTATAAAGCTCTGCCAGTTTTCCAGTTGGAAAAACAACTGCATATATGTCAATATCATCCGAAACAATATCTTCCATATTTTTGACAGTTTTATCATACTGTACAATCTCTATATCACCAAATATCCTGTCAAGCGCCTCAAGCTGACCATCAGTCATGTAATGCCTTGATACCCATAACATCTTCATTTAATCACACACCTTTCCCCTGCATCAGTCAGTCTGTCAATTGCTCTATATATATTACTTTTCAGTTCATCCAGAGATATTTTTTTCACATCGCCATATCCCATCTTCTCATATAATTCAGCATCATTACCTGTTATATTTTCCTTTTCAGATGCATGATTTAACATATTACGCATAGCTTTAACATATACATAGTCATATAATATTTTCCGTATTTCTTCAACTGAAATGTCCCCTCTAAGCTTAATTACCTCCATTTTTTCTTCAGAATCAGATTCCATTTCATTTCCGTATATAAACTTTTCAATAATTTTTATTGTAGCTATCTTTTTGGAAATAGTTTCGCTGGACTTATCCTTCGCCTTGCCGACCTCTTCAATTTCCTTTATACCAAGAACAGCCTTTAGATTTCCTATTTCATTAAATAATACATTCATTACCGATATGGTTTCTACACTGCCATCTTTTTTAGCCTGTATTTTATCCACAAATCCGGATTCCCTGAATACAGCTTTAAATTCATCACCTAATTTAAATTTGTTAGGGTTCTCTGTATCTATGTACGGTCTAAGTTTTTCGACAATATCTTGCATCGTTTTAATATTTGAAGAAATTAGTTGTTGAATAATTATATTATTCTTATCATATCCATTCTTATTCTTATTATTATTTTTTATTTTAGCATATTCCTCCTTACACCTTTCCAGCTCTCGGTCTATAGAAGATGCTGACTTATATAAACTCAACAACCCTGAATATAAATCCTCTGCCTCCTCAGTACCAAACATAGTAGATTTTCCGTCTTTGTGCGGTTTTTCTCCATTATATTCTATTATATTATCAAATAAATATCTGGGAATCATTTCGACATATATAGTAAGTGCCTGTTGGATAAAACCATTCTCCACACACCATTTAACAATATCAGGATAACCTATGGAGTTATTGCTTCCAAAAAACTTTTCCCTTATCATAGGGATAAGCTGCTTAAAAATAACCAGCTTACTTTTGTTTACTGATATATCATTCAGTTGATTAAGTTTTTCACCCATCTCGTTGAGTATTATATCAAGCCTTTCCACTCTGCAAAGTTGAATATCATTGGTAAACCTTTGCATGGTTTCCAAAAGCTCGTCAATCTCTTTATTTTCACTCTGAATAGCTTTCTTCAGCAACGTACTTTGACCCGTTGTGATAAACTGGCTTACACCATCAAGTACATCAAGCATATCGTATGCATCTACTTTTTCTATTTTATGTTTACCAAAATTACAATATACAGGCATTTCTATTCTAATGCCCTTATATGTAAGAAATTTTGCCAGCAGCTGAAGTCTGTTAATATCATCACGCTGACCACCCGTAGTGTCAAGGTAAACATAAATTTGCTCTCCGCTTTCTTCAAGTCTGTTTATTTCATCTATAAGCTTCTGAGGTATTCTTGCTCCGTTTATTTCCACCGGTATAAATTCAATATTCTTACCATTATTACAATATCCGTTCTCTGCACAATATTCTAATATTCTTTCTATGTAAAAGCTCTCTGTGCTTATTGAATCTTCACCACATTCAACAGAAATTTTCTTCTTATCCCTATCATACTTAATCTTTTTTTCTTCTTTAACCTCACTTGATGCCATATATAAAATCTTATCCAGCTTTTCCCCTCTGCAATTAAGATACCATAAAAAAAACTTAGTTGCCGCCTCATTTGTCTGTATTCCCTTAATATGCTTTGGTTCATTATCAATCCAAAAGTAGTCATATTCATTGACAACACTCGATATAAGGCTTAAATTAGCAATCATAATATTCATAAATTATTGCTCCTTTCCAAGTAATACAGCAAGTTGCTTACCTATTGAAGTTTCACTGTCAAAACCTGATTTTGGATGATTCCTTTCAGGCTGGGTGTTATAACTTATAGGCTTTTTCTGCATAGCTAAAGCATCTTCATTTATTTTTTTTACATAATCAATTTGATTATCAAGTACAGTCTCAATATCCGGCAGCGGAACAATACGGTTTTGATACTCCTTATCATCAATACTCATGTATCTTATCCTCTCCCTATCAGGGAATCTGCTCTTCATAAGCATAAAGTTCTTAACAGATTTCTCAGACACAACATCTTTATTTATAAACCCTTCCTTAATAAAAGCCTTATAAGTGTTAATGTATGTATCAACATCCGCATCGTCCCCATCAAAAATGTCAAAGGACAACTCATCATCTGCCGAATACATTTTTTCAAAATCATAAAATCTCAGGCTGATATTCGTAAAACTGATGCGTCCATAACCATACGGAACTGCCATCCCTATACTATGATAATATTTATCCCCTTTATCAATGCCGTTTTCCAGCTTCAGGCACCACAGCAGCAGTCCCAGCTCATCTGCCGAAAGATTTTTAAAGGCTATTATACCTGTAAATGTGTTCTCTGCGGCTATTGGCTTTATGCACTGCTCAACATTCTTGTTTCGTTTATCTCCCTTATTTTTATGCGCTTCATCCTCAGTAATTATTCTATCACGCAGCCAATACTGCTTTATTCCCCTTATCTCAATACAGTCACAATTATAATCACAGCCTTTTTTAATATAATCAATATAACTGCTAGCCCTTGGAGAACCTAATGTATAGTATCTTGCACATTCGGTTTTCTTGCACTCTGTAACAGCATCACTAAAATATACCCTTGATTTATATGCAACATCACTATTTTCTGATGTAAAGCCGAATATTGAAGATACATAATCAAAACGTGCTGCCTTCTTTATTTGGTCATCTATACCGTCATGAATTGTTTTGTTATAGAATATTCTGAGCATTGGAGTAAAGCCAATTTCGCTTACAGCACATTTTTTATCTGCTCCATTATTGTAAATATCACCAATATAAAAAATCGGCTTAATTTCTCCCTCCCTATAGGGCAGGCTATAAAATTCAACGTTATCTGCTGGAAGGTTTCTGCTCCTGCAATCCTCCAATTCGAAATGATTTTTCAGATTACTCTGTTTAGCCTTTACATCATCTTTAAAACGGGTAACAATTTCCTCATCAATAAGACCAAATTGTTTTTCATTTATCTCAGGTATTACATAAAAGCTCTGCTTATTTTTCATCTCACCTGACTTTTGCTTTGTTTTTATGTTACCTGTAAAAATTACATAGCCTTTATGTCTTTTTTCGTCATCCTTATCATCAGGGGCATATATTCCTGTAACTATATCTCCCGATACTGTATAGGTTATCTCCCTGAAGCATGGGTAATAGAAAGGATTATCCGCAAACTCACCAGTATATTCACCGTTCTTTGAAAGCAGTGGAGTATTTACAAGCAAATCACTGATATATGCAAAACTTTTTATATCCTGCTGAACGTCCTTGTCTACTCTTACTCTGTAAAAACCCGAATAGACTTTTGTTTTTTCCTCCTTTGCAGCGTAAATATAATAATTGCTGCCCACCTTTTTAATGTATCCGCTCCTTACCTTTCTGGGCTTTGCACCAATTTTATCATCAATACCGAGAGTTGCTTTGTAATACTTGTTAAGCCTGCAGATAGTTTCACTTTTACTGAAGCTACTCACCTGCCTGAACATAAACCTCTTGTTTTCAATATCTCCTGTAGGATTTGAAAAACCAAGTATCGTCATATTGCTTCTTATAAGTCCTCTCATTGTTGAACCAGGCACAGCATATTTATCCCCTAAATTTTTATAAAAATCAATTTCCTTCTTGTCTTCTGCACCGTTCGACACAAAAATATCCGTTTCCGCCTTAAATGTATATTTAATTTCACCCGAAAGCAAGTCCTGTCTTATCTCGTTATGGCGCGGCAGCTCCGTTATATTACCATATCTTTGATAGACGCTGTTATAAAGCGGCACAAAGTTATAAGGTGCACCTGAATATTTAAGTTTAAGTTCTCTGCCCGGTTTGTTACTTTTTCCTTCGTGCCACTCTTTTTTACCATTGTACTTATTATAAAATTTATCTGCCATAAACATATCACCCCTCTTCTGCACCACAAAGCCTTACAGACCTTACATAGGCCTGTCCGTCATTATCAAATCCTATATATTCCTTAATTTTTATTTTTTTGTAGCCAAAACCTTTGTAAAGCCTTCTGTAATATTCCCTTGTAATTTCATCTCCGTTATCCTCAATTAAGATACCTCTTAAATTACCGTTATAGTCGAAAATTCTCAATTCCTTTTTTGCATTAAAAAATCTTACCTCTGTTACATCATCATCAAAACCTGTAAACTCCCTAAATGGAATAAGCTGCACCATGGAAAATCTAAAAATCAACACAAAATCATATTCATCTTTATCGCTGAAACTGATTTCCTTTATATTGCTAAATTTAAACTCATGGATTTTTGCAAATTCTTTTTCATTCATGTTCACACACCGCCTATCTGCTCAACAAGCTCTTTAAGTCTGTTCATTCCCTGTCTGAATATTTTTCTTTCATCTTCATTATCTATATTTAAAGCATCTGCTTCTATAAAGCCCCTGCCTACTGACGAAAGACCTCCAAGACTTATTACACCGCACCCTAAATCTCTTAAAGCCATCATTACAAGTGCTGCGGCTGCACAGCTATTGACCATTTTTTTGGGCACTCTTACAGTTATGGTAAGCACCCCTGCGACAGGCATTTCATCAAATTTACCTCCACCATAGGCACCTCCCGTAAACTTATCAATTTTCACCCTATGTATAACTCTTGCCCTGCTTTTATCAATAATGGCATCCTCAAACATAACCTTACCAGCAATACCTGTATCCGTATTGCTTATCTCTGCTTCTGCGCCAAACATCTCATCCAATATATTTTTGTTAAGCTTCATATATTCACCTATTGAATATATGCGTCCTTTCAGCACGCCCTTTATTGAACTACCCGGCACAAAATAATCACCTGCGCTGTTTTTTATGGACTCAGAATTGACAAACTTATTCACATTATTAGATGAAAACGTGGCTGTGCTTTTAACTATAAGCGTTTCCATTATGTCAGCCCTCATTGATATATTGTAGCAGTCGCTTTCCGTATGCTTCAATACCTTGTCTGTTACGTCTTCAAATTCTATATCGGAGTTTAACCATGCCTCACAATCCTTTTTATCATACAGATTAAACTTTTTAAAACCCAAATATGTAACCTCAAATTTACCACAGCCGTTTGTCTTTTGTCCGCCCAGCAATATTTTTCCGTCATTAAAAGCAGAAACAAGCATCTCTGCCGTTTCAGCATAATCCTCTCTTGCAGCCGTACCATCATCATTTATTTTTTCATTTTCAAACACCGATATGGTAAACTCCAAATCTGCCCCCGGACTTAAAAGCTGAACCTCGAATTTATTGCTCACTATGCCATAATCCTGATTTATTTTCACTCGAGGTCTGAGTTCAATTTCCTTGTTTTTCAGTATTTCTCCGTTAGAGAACACTATTTTGCTTTTCCCCGCTGATACACTGCCAAAAAGCTCCGCTTTTCGTTCCGCATCCATATGTTCATCTGCATATTCGCCAAATGCACCCGCCAGACTGTTTGCCTGAATATATGGCTTTTTATATATACTGTCCGTAAGTATGTTCATATCCCCTTCGGAGCTGCCAATATGCAGCGGCTGCAAAGCTTTAGCTTTTATCTTATAAATAAGCACCCCAACAAACTTAGCCATTATTCTATTCCTCCTTCCTAAAACCATATCTGATTTCATTTTCAAGAAGCTCCAGCTTGTACCACATTTTTATAAAAGGCTCCATTACATCATCAAAGGCCTGTCCGAATACATTATCTTTTATATCCAGCACATCAGAAATATTTGTCTGAAATATATAAGTTATATATCTTTCCGTTATTTTATAAGGCTTAGCTGCGCTCTCAGTTCTCTTTGACATATTTTCAAAAAAGGTTTTCAGCTTGCTCTCAGCCTCCAAAGGCGAGTATTTAAGTACAGTAATCATTGACATTACATTTCCCAGCGCACTTTTTGATATTCCCTTAAAATTATTTGTTTTATTATCTACAACATATTGCTGTATCCTCTCATTAATAAGCATATCATAATATTTTGCCGCAAGCTGCTTTAGCACCGCTTTATCATCAGCATTTAGCCCATCTGCATCTTCAGCGTCTACGCCTCGGATTAATTCATCTTCCGTTTCATTTCTTTTGGATAACTCATGCCTTAAAGCAGTTTCAGACAGTTTATCGGTAAATACTATTTGTCCAAAGCCCTCTTCTCTTCTTATTCCTATTCCCTTTTCCTCAAGACATCTGATTTTTTCAAGGTCAGGCTCATCAGCAAAGCTTAAGCTGAAAACACTGCCCTTTTCATACATTGTCACAGACGGAATTGCGCAGCCCCATGTATTGTTATACCCAAGACTTCGTACAACAGATGCAGAGCTCCTCTTAATTTCAAAATCACCCAGTTCACTTTTCAGATATTCAACATCAAGTCCACATGGCTCTCCATAGCTGTTGACCATTACAGTATCGGATAAAAGCATCAACTTAATCTCCCTGTTTTTATCAAGGCTTTCAATACGGTAACTGCTATAAGGCATATCCGTAATTATTTTTGCAGAAATACAACTACACCTTCCAAAACCATTCGATATACCTGCTCCTATGCAGATTCCTCCTTTCAGAATATCTATTATTTTATCTGCAAGCTCTGTTTCCTCCGTTACAATGTAACCGCCGAATTTTTGATTTGCACTAATAAATCTGCTTCTGAAAATTTTTTTCTCGCCTACATTATTATTCATGGTTTCACCAAGAGAAGTACTGAAACAATTAACAACATCGTCTGCAATCGTGCAGAAATCACCCATATCAGCTCTTTTCATGCCATCTATATCCCTATCCAGAACAGAAAACAGTTTATCAGGACTATTCTTTGCAGCATAATATATCTTTGGTGAAGGGAGAGAAATTTCGTCCCCCACCAAAGGATAAGCATTGTAAAACCTTGTAACTGGAGAGAGAACATTTTTTTTGTTTTTGTCCAAATAGACCTTGTCAAGTCTGCTGATAACATAGCCTCTGACTGAAGAACCTGTAATATATTTTAAAGTTTCAAGCTGGTTAGTTCCTCCCCTGTTACTATCATTTATTTTTATCGGCTTGATATTTTTAAGTTTATACTCTATAACCGTCATGCCTCACACCTCACTTACCTTTACACAGCCAAAGCCCCTTGTCCTCATAGAGCCCATATATTTTACCGCTCTGAGTCCAGCTCTGACATATTCTTCATATTTTTTGCCGCAGCTTATTTCACCATAGAAAATCATACCTTTGTTTATGTATCTGCAGATTCTTAAGGAGCCTTTTTTGGCCACTCCGTTTTCAATGCTTGTAAAGGTATATGTATCGGTAAAACAGTTTATTATTTCCTCCTTTGTTATATCTTTTTGAGATAGCACAGCATTTCTCACATAATTGGATACTGTAAAGTCTGTAAGCATAAGCCTGTCATCCTCTGAATCTTCCCCAGCTTTTCCGAAAAGTTTCTCCACATCAGGCGCTTCATTTTCCTGCCAATATCCCCAATCAATAAGATTTTCAAGTTCTTCCCTGAGAACACCTTTAAAGGTAGAGCCCTTTAAGTACGGAAATCCCGCCTCATCAAGCAGAATTGAAATATCTTCACCACCCGGTACACTTTTGCCGGAGCCGAAGACAGTATTACTAAGCAACTCTATTTTTATCTTCATTCCTGTGCCTCCTTTATAGAAACAAACATATCCACACTTTCAATTGCATCAAATACTACGCATTTATCCCCATAATATATTCCTTTTTCAATCTTTAAATCATTCAAGCCCTTTGCTTGACTGTTATCAACCGTTACAATATCGTTTATAGGGTTATATAATATATCTTCTATTTTATTAAACCTGATAAAATATTCAGATGCAGTTTTACCTTTTTTTAAAGCCTCTCGCAGCCTTTTCATCTTACTTCTTGGAATATATGCCCTCTCTTTCTGCAAGCTAGTAAGTATCTTTTTAAAACTGTCATAGCATATTATTTTTCCACCGCCCACATAATATGGGCGCAACAAGAGATTTGTATTATCCTTTGCTATATAGTTTTTCTTAAGCTCCGAAACTGAGCCTTCCATTTCACCGAAATCTATATGCCAGTCAATAGCAGCTGCCCTTCCCTCCCCCTCAGGGCTTTCGGCATTTTCAGCAATAAAATGCTTGGCACTTCTGCACATTCCCTCTGCAACATTATAGGCTCTGTAAAAAGGGAACTTTGAATGCACTATACATACACCCGCCGCTGCATAATATGGTTCATCATCCAGAGGATTCTTTATTGACATAAGCCTTTTTAAGAATATATTGGCACATTCCAGACCTATTCTTCCATCACAGGCAAAACATACATCGTCACCAGCCAATATAATTTTTCTTATAGGCAATATCTTTTTTCCGTTTTTTTGTTTCAAATTCAGGTCTGAAAAATTTCCACTTTCTATATTTTGTATTATTATATGGACCATTTCATCAAAGACAGCTTTATAATCTCTGTCCGTACTATCGCAAAACTGCCTGTATTTTTTTTTAAACCGTTCCCAGCCCTCTCTGCCGCATTGGCTTCCGTATTTTTCCTTTAAATTCCTTACACGATTTCCCATTGAGTTTCCGTCTATATGCACAACTGCCACAAAACTTTTCTCGCCCCCCGAGCATCCCAAATCGTTTAAATCCTCTGCAAGGTAATAATCAGGATATTTTTCACCTTGCGTCGCAACTCTTTTTTCTTTTGTATATACATCCTCACTCTCTTTTATCATACAATCCACACCGAAACTATATCTTTGAAAAGCAGAACGTCTTATAGATTTTTTCTCTTCAAGCTGAATACACAACTGGTCTATATTTTCCGCCGGAGTTTTATTCTCGTCATATTTCATCACCTTGACGAAGAGTTCCATACCATTAAAATCCCGTCTTACCTGCAAAGTAAGCCTTTTAGCAAACTCAACCGCCTGTCCTTCTGACTCAAATTGCAAAACAGTATTTCCACCTTTACCATAAACAATATTTTCGCAG
>CABUWB010000046.1 GCA_902495025.1 uncultured Eubacteriales bacterium | reverse complement strand
TAAAAACATAGTTTCCCGTTGCAATTTCCGCCCACGATTAGTTTGCCATATACTCACCCCTGAACGAATTTACCGCAACAGCGTCCCCCTTTTCATAATCGTAGGCGTCGCATTTCACCTTGGATACATCAAGCGAGAGATGATTCCAGCTTTTTATAAGCAGTCCGTCCAAACCGACCGTTTTAAGGGTCTTTTTGAGCGAGGCAACAACTGTTGTTGTCATATTTTTGGATTTTTTGTCATACAGGCTGTTTTCCCATAAAACAAGTGCAATCTGTTCGGTGGTAACAGATGCGCCATGCCTGTCCACAAGGTAGGCAAACAGCTCCTTTGCCTTTGTCCTTTCAAAAATAAGGGGCTTGCCGTCAACAAAAACCTCAAAATTGCCAAAGGTCTGTATACGTATGTCCCTGGCAAATTCAGACGGCTCCGCACGCCAGTCATACACCATTTCATCAAGCGTTTTTTCAATGCTTTCGGCAGAGATTGGTTTCATTAAATAGCCCTTTGCATAAATCCCGAAGGCGTCAAGAGCATACTCACTGTAGGCAGTACAGAAAAACAGGTACGCATTGGGATATAATGTTTTTATAATTTTTGCAAGCTCCAGCCCGTTTAAATTTTTCATATTTATATCCAGAAAAGCATATTGCAGACTGCCGCCGCTCTCCTTTAACCCCCTCATCCATTCAACAGCCGACAGGGGATTTTTTTCGCCATGTATCTCTGCATCGGGAAAAACCCCGCCAAGCTCATTTAACAGAGCATCAAGCGCAAGGCGCTCATCATCAACAGCCAGTACATACATCAAGCCCACCTCCTTTTAGCCGAAAAATTTTATTACCGCAGTTGTGCCCTCACCCTTTACGCTCGTTATTTCAAGGGTGCCGCCAACCATAAATTCAAGACGTTTACGCACATTCTGTATGCCTATATGCTTTTCACCATCATCAAGAGGCAGGTTTACATCAAAGCCGACGCCGTTATCGGCTATGGTAATTATAATTTTATCTCCGTCGCTTCGGGTGCGGATAGTTACAGTGCCGCCGTTTTCTGCCATACATATACCATGCTTAACCGCATTTTCAACCAGCGGCTGCACCACAAGGGGCGGAATGAAAAAGTCCTGTGCCTGTATATCATAAACTATATCAAGGTCATCTCCAAAGCGCATTTTTTCAAGCTTAAGGTACTTTTCAATATGCTTCAGCTCCCTTGAAAAATGTATAAGCTCCTTGCAGTTGATTGACTCCATATTAAGCCGCAGATAGTCCGAAAAATCACCCAGTGCCTCCCTTGCCTTATCAGGATTTTGTCGGCACAGCTCACTGATAGCACCGATACAGTTGTATAAAAAATGCGGCTTTATCTGACTGAGCATAAGGGATATACGGCTGTTCTGCACCTCGGCAGCAAATTTTTCAGCCTGTACGGCTGCACGATAATTTTCGGGCACAACCTTTATTATTCTTACAATATGCAGTAAAAACAGACCCAGAAATACCGTCTTTGAGCATATACCCACCTGCCACAGGTTAAGCCTTGCATCTGCCATATCCAGCAGCGCCGCACCTATAAGCAGTATGTATGATACAAGCACAATATCATCTCCGCTGCCACAAACGCACTCGTAAAAAAGACAGCCGAGCAGCACAACAAAAATAACCGCATGCGCCGCCGCAAAATATACCGCCGTATCATAAATAACCATAACGCCTGCAAGACATAAAACAAGCAGCACCATATTTGTCAGCAAGGAGAGGACAGCCACAATGTCCGCCGCCCTTTTTGCCCTTGTTTTTATACAGGTGTCAACACACATAACAAGGCAGAATGCCGCAAGCATAATGCAAAGCTGCAGGCCATAGGTGTTGATTATGTTGGAATAGCTCCATAGCGAAACATCAGCCGTATCCATAATAAAATATCCGCCCATAAATGCCGTAAAAAAGCCAAGCCGTCCTGCACCCTCTCCAAGGTTAATCTGCAGCAGACAGGACGCAAGCACCACACCCAGCAGCATAAAAGCCACAACAACTATAACAAGGCCTGTTATCCTTGCCGCCTTGCCGCCCTTGAGCATATAGTTGTCAAAAATATATGAATCACCCACATATATGGAATTAAGCCACTGGTTATAGGCGTTGCCGTTTCCGCTTTTATGGGGATTTTCCAACCTTATTTCCACCACGTCCTTATCTGTCAGCTCGGGCGCAATCCATTCTGCCCACTGTCTGCAGCAGCCCGACGGAGTAAGTCCCATTTCAGAACGGCTGTCAATAAAAGACCATTCCCCATTGACATATATATTCATATTTATATGATTAAGGTAAAAATTAAACGGAGTTCCCTCTCTTGTTTCAAACCCAAAATTTCCCCTGAGTATTAAATCTCCGTCAGCTGCCGAAAGCTTTGTATTTTTATCAAGCTCTGCCCATGTTGCACCATCATCGGTGCTGTATTCCCCCACAAAGTCCAGTTTTATAGGTATGGACATTGAAGCCTGATTGCTGTTTAAATATGTAACAAGCAAAACCACTGCCGCAAGTATAAAAACGGCAGCCTGTCCGATTACGGACGGTTTTATTTTTCCCAAATTTATCACTTCCTTATTATAAGGTTAGTTTATTATCTCATTTTTTTGCAGTATTTTCAATATTTTACTTATAATTTATACAAACAGAGCTGCCGCAAGATATGCAGCAGCCCTGTTTTAATTAAAGCTGACCTACGGTAATTTTATTTTGTGGATTTGACTTAAATGTAAATCCGTTTACATTTACGTTGCTTATTTTCAGCACCTCACTGTCAGCCTTAAAAAATGTAACATTAATATCGGGTTTTATATAAACTTTCATATTAGCAACTCCCCCTTACTCTGCTGTTGCAGTGCTTTTAACATCAAAAACATCTTCGGAAATATAGTATACAGATGTACCCTCGCTGTCGTGGCTTGGCTTGGTTTCAAGCATACCCCTTACTGCTAAATCAACAGATATTTCCCCATCTATTGCAACAGGGAACACCGCATACCTTTCTTCATCATCAAGATAGGCATATTCACTAAGACTTTCACTGCTTGCGCTATATGTTGTTTCACCACTCTTTTTAAACGCCACCTTAATATCCTGTATATAAAGTGAGTTATCCGATGCGCCGCCAAACATTTCCGTATCAATAACTACGGCAAAAACGCTGCCGTCATAGCTTTCAACGGTAATGCCGTCAGTAGCTTTTGCACTTACGCCGCCAACAGTAATACTGTCCTCTGTTGTAAAGGCATAGCTAACGGTATATGAGCCGTCATCATTTGCCGTTGGCTGAACAGACACGCCGTTAATGCTGAACGATGGAGTTTCACCAAGCGTATAGCTGTCGGCAACAGTAAAGTCAGTGCTTACGGTATATCTTGTGCTAAATTTTGCCTTGCCGTCAGCAGGTGTTATTTTAAAGCTGTCTGCAATGATGCTTATGCCGCTTGTTCCCGAGGTAATTGCAGTTGGCAGTGCCTCTCCTGCAGCAGGTATTGCAACCCTGAAACTTACCGCCGTTATCGCTTCTGCGCACTCTGCAGTTACCTCCAGTATTTCGCCGTCATTAAGAGCTGGCACTGTCAGCGTTGTAACAGGTCTTTCCTCATTCTCAAAGCAGCCGTCAACAGTCCTTGCATTTCTTGTTGTAACTTTCTGTGTGGTCGTTACCTCCTTAGGCTCACCGTTTTCATCAAGGATAGTTTCGGTTACCTCCTTTTCCTCTGTGGTGTAGGTAACAGCCTCCGCAATCCAACTCTTAAACGATTTGCCGCCTTCAGGCTGTGCAACAATATTAATTGCAGCTCCTGCACTATACTCACCGCTGCCCGTACCGTTAATTACGGTTACAGTCTGCTTTTCATCAGGCAATACTATTGTATTTACATAATCACCCTTTACACTTGACATATAAAGGTCTGCTTCATTTTTGGTGTAAGCAGTGATTGTTGTTGTAATGCTCTCCCCTGTTGCACCAGTAATCTCTATCGGCTGTGTATAGGTTATTTCCTCACCGCCGTTAAGCTTATAGTAAATCGTACTGCCATCACTTACCGAAAGTGTTACCGTCTTATTCTCTGAATATTCACCCGGAGCTACATCAACACAAGGCAGCTCTGAGTAATACGGACTGGAAACCTCCACCACAATCTCAACACTGGTGTCAATTTCAATATCGTATTCGTCCTTATCATTTACACCTTCAGGCAATACTACCGTTCCCGTTACTGTTACAGGTTTAGAGCTTTTGTCATCGTCATAGTCTGGGTCAAACTCAGGATTTTCACAAGCACCAGTATCCCATTCAACATACGCCATATTAATATCAGCATCATCTGTCACTATCTTTACCGTATTTGGCAAATAATCCTCAAAGCTTGCACCGTATGGCTTATAAACATAATTTTGGGGCGGAATAATCTCTGACAGTTTTGCCTTTTCCGTAACAAAGGCAGCTATAATCGTTACGCTTCCGTCAGCATTCTTGCCACAGACAACGCTATTGGCACCGCCAACCGCAGCAGTTACTTCCTCATCAAATATCAGCTCGTTTACATAGCTTGGCTTTAATATAACCGTTGCCGTATATTCGGTATATGTCCTTGCTGCCGTATCAAAAGGCGTCCATGCTATAGTAAGTCCGCTTTCATCCGCTTTAACATAATCTGTGCTAACCGAATTATAAAGCCTATAGCCTGCCGATGTATCAAGTGCACTGCCTCTTGTCGGTGAATCAATATCAAGCTCTATATTTGTTATCGTATGTATGAAGTCAGCTGTAAGAGTTACATCACCTGCAGGCATTGTAAATGTGAAGGATGGTGAACTCAACTGCTCCTCGGTAAGCTCTATACCCTCTGCCGACCAGCTCTTGAACACAAAGCCCTTTGTCATCGCTGCGGTCTGTACGCTTACGCTGTCGCCCTCATAGTATATACCACCGCCAAGGCCTGCGGTATTGCCGCTTTCATCAACAAGCTTTAACTCATAGGTAGGTGCAATTACCGTAAACTTAAATTCGGATACTGCACTTTCCCTCAACGACGCATCACTCGATACTGCTATCGCCTTAACTGTATAAACCTTATCATTCTTAATATCGCTTGCAAGAGTAATTGCACTCTCATACTTTTTACTTGACTGCGTTGGCTCTGAGCCATCCATAGTGTAGTATATATCCGCTCCGTCTGTCGTTGTAGCAAGTGAGAGTAATGGTGCTGTATCATACACCGCTCCGCTTGTAAGATTTGCTGTTGGTGCTGCGGCTCTTCCGCTCTCCGAAACAGTAACCCTTATCTGTGCGTCAAGAGCTGCTCCAGATACATCTATGCCAACCGGCGGAGTGATTGTACCGTTAACGGTAAAGGTCTGCTCCTGAGTATTGTCAGGGTCATAGTCTGTTGCTGTAGACCTGTCCCAAGTCACCCCAGCAGTTGAAATCAGCTTACTCTCTGTTACTATGTTTATTTCTGACGGCAGATTAATATTTTCAAGCAGAGTGCCGTTTGCAACTCCTATAAGCTCGGCTGTCGGAATACTCAAAAGCCTTTCGCTGCCTGTTGTAAATTCCTTTGTTATAACGAGCGTCTTTGAGTCAGGCTTTAAAGGCGTAATCGTTTCGTCATTAAGCTTTACCTCCAGATTGCTTGAAAAGCCGTACTCACTCACAAAGCTCACAACCGCCGTATACTTTGAGTTAAATTCAGCCGCACTCGTTTCTGGTGACCAGCTTACCGGAACTGTACTCTCTGTGCCGTCGTTTAACTTAACAGACGCATATTCGGCAAGAGCTTTGCCGCCGCTTGGCTGAGCAATAGTCAGTTCAACAACGCTTGTCAAATCAATATAGTTAGCCGTAAGAGTTACATCATTTGAAGGCATTGTAAAGGTAAATGCCTGTGAAGCAGCCTGCTCAGGCGTAAGAGCTATGCCCTCGGCACTCCATGAGGTAAAACGCTTGTTCTCAACCTCGTCTGCCGATACGCTGACCTGACTGCCGACCTTATATGTGCCGCTGCCTGTGCCGCCTGTTACATTCAGCTTGCAATTAATTGCATCTCTGTCCTTTACAACAGCTACCGTCCAGTTCTGCTCAGTTTTTCCATCCTTGTTCAAAAGTGTATATGTAACAGGGCTTGTAAAGTCCCTAGCGCTTCCGCTTTCAGGTGATATAGGAGCCGCAGCACTCGTTCCGCTTGTGGTAAGCGAAACAGCAAGGCTTGTAACATCCGTATTTTTAGGAACATGAATTGTTACGGTTCTTTCCTCTTTTGTTACAGTTGAATCAAATGTAACAGCCTCACCACCGCTTGTAACGGAGGAAACTCCAGTTATAAATGACTCCTCACCGACATCGGATATTTTTTTCACATACAGCAGACCGTCACTTCCGCTGACAATACGGCAGTCATCACGATTTGAGAAGAAGTACTTTACATATTGACCACTGTTTTCAGTTTCAGACAAAGGAGATTTCTCTATAAATTTATCGACTGCATAAACGCCGATTTTTGCTCCATCCCTTAATGTCTCCAATTTAATTGGGTATGGGTCTACACTATGAGCCGTTTCGGCACTGCCTGAATAATTAACCTTTGCAAGTAAATCCTTATTAACACCGGAACTAAAATTATTGTAAATCTTAATATCTCCGCCTAAATAAGTTTCATAACGCTCTATTTCAACGCCGTTACCAATGTTATCATGAATAGAGCCACCTCTCAGATAACCATTACCCTCAGAATATACCATACTTTTAGCTTCGTTTTTTGTTATCTCCGTTCCATCTATGTATAAGTTTGAGTAAATTGACCCTGAATTTATAATATAATCATAATAATCATTGCCATTGTCTGTACCTTTGTTATATTTTACCGTTCCTCCGTAAAAATAGGCATATCCATCATTCCATATATGCACCGGAGCATTTTTATTATAGCTAATTTCACCGCCGTACATATAAAAACGGGCGTCTGAATCAATATATACAGCTCCTCCGCAAGCTCCTCTTCCATTTGCTATGTTTTTGTACAATTTGCCGCCATACATATACATTTTTGCACCGCTGTCCAGATATACTCCGCCGCCTTTTCCCCTAAATAGAAATGAGTTATTTGTCTGACAGTACGCAATCAGACCGCCGTACATATATATCCTAGAGCCCGGCTTTGCGTGTATGCCGCCTGCTCCATTGGAGCTGTTTCCGTCCTCAATGCGTCCGTCACCTGTCGGAGAGGTATCCTTAATCGACAGACTGGCATCTTTCGACAGATAAATAACCTCGCCATTTGATACGCTATCATTAGCGGCATAGTAAAGACCTCGACTTATGCAGTAGCCGTTGAGGTCGATAGTTACGCTTTTGTTCTCGGGCACACAGAGTGCACCGCTTCTGAAATAATCCTTATAATCCTCATAATCCGTTTCAAACTTCTTATTTGATGGTCGCCAGCTTGACAGCAGCTTAAAGGTTCCGCCGTCCCTAACCGCAACCGCCCAAGCACTGTCGAACGAGTAGTAGTTGACTCCATTCACCTGCGCTACAGGTGTAGAGCTTGCCGCCTCCACCGTCTGCGGCTCAGTGATAGTAAACGCACACTGTATGGACAGAGCCATAACAAGCGCCATAATAATTGATAAAATTCGTCTTTTCATGCTTTTCCTCCTCTCATTTTAAGCATAAAAATTTATATTATATATAATTATAAAACATAAAGGACATCAAAAGGACAACAAATATAGGTAAAAATGATAAAATTTTCTATCGGCGCCCAGCTCACCGCAGATACCTGCCCATATACCTGCCTTATGCGCATTTTCGATAACGGTTTTAATTGAGCGCAGTACAGCAGGGTGGTGAGGGTTGTTTATACTCTCCAGCCTTGTATTTTGCCTGTCTATTGCAAGGGTATACTGTGTAAGGTCGTTTGTGCCTATACTGAAAAAGTCAACCTCTCTTGCAAGCTCATCACTCATAATAACTGACGCAGGGGTTTCTATCATAATACCCTGCTCAATGTCCTTATTATAAGCAATACCCTCGCTGTCAAGCTGTGCCATAACGCTTTTTACTATTTCCTTAATCTGCCTTACCTCGTCTACCGAAATAATCATAGGGTACATAATTGAGATATTGCCAAAGGCACTTGCCCTTAGCAGCGCCCTTAACTGGGTAACAAAAATATCCTGCCTGTCAAGGCAGATACGTATGGCACGATAGCCCATGGCAGGGTTATCCTCATGCCCTAGGTTAAAGTAATCCACCTGTTTATCCGCACCCAAGTCAAGCGTTCTTATAATTACACGCTTTGTACCCATGGTTTGGGCAACCTTTTTGTAAGCTGCAAACTGCTCCTCCTCTGTTGGAAAGTCCGACGCACCCAGATACAAAAACTCACTTCTGAAAAGACCTATGCCCTCGGCGTCATTTTCCAGCACAGCCGCAAGGTCGGCAGGCTTGCCGATATTGGCGTAAAGTTGTACCCTTTTGCCGCCCTTTGAAATGGTTTGCTTACCTTTGAGGGTTTTAAGCAGCTCCCTTTTTTCAATATCCTCACGCTGTATTTTCTCAAACTTATGTAAGGTTTCCTCGTCAGGCTCAACAATAAGCGTACCGCTGTAACCGTCTACAACAGCTGTCTTGCCGTCCCACCCTCTGTCAATTTTTACACCGATAAGCGCAGGCAAATTCATTGTCCTTGCCAGAATGGCAGTATGCGAGGTGGACGAGCCAAGCTCCGTTACAAAGCCAAGCAGCTTATCCTTATCAAGCTGTATTGTTTCACTGGGCGCAAGCTCCTCTGCCACAATTACAGACGGCTCTGTCAGCAGGGCGGCAGAGCTGCCGCCCGTAAGCTGATTGATAACCCTGCCTGCAATATCCTTCATATCCGCCGCTCTTGCCTTAAAATATTCATCGTCCATATTGGCAAACATTTCGGCAAACTCATCACCTGCCGCCGCAACAGCATACTCGGCATTTACACGCTCACCCTCAATTTTGCCTGTAACCGCCTCAATAAAATCCTCGTCCTCCAGCATCATGGAATGTACCTCAAATATTGCGGCACTATCCTCGCCTACCTCTTTAACCGCCTTTTCATAAAGTACGCCAAGCTCCTCTACAGCCTTTGCCTTGGCAGCCTCAAAGCATGCAATTTCCGCCGCCGTATCGTCAATTTCTATCCTTTTTACCTGCTGCTTATCCTTGGAGAGAAACACAATTTTACCTATCGCAACTCCCCTGAATATAGCCTTGCCACTAAATACCTTCATTCCAATCAGCCCTCCTTCTCTCAAATATCCGTATTTTACAGGTTAGCCTTTAAAAATTCCTCTATTGCAGCAGCCGCAGCCGCCTCGTCATCACCCTTTACCTCAACGGTTATCTCCGTACCATGCTTAACGCCCAAACCCATAAGAGCCATAAGCCTTGTCGCATCTGCCATCTTGCCGTTTGCGCTTATCATAATTTTGGAGCCAAAGCCCTTTGCCGCCTTTACAAGCAGACCCGCAGGTCTTGCATGGATACCTATTTCATCTGTAATAACGTAAGTAAATTTTGTCATAATAATTCTCCCTTTCTTTATTTAACTGAAATTATTTTATCTCCGCTGTTATCGGTGAACACCTCCAGCGTTTCAAAATCGTCCGAATTGGTAACTATAACAGGCGTAACCGTTCTGTAGCCTGCCTTGGTTATGCCGTCAAGGTCAGCCTGCGCAAGCAGCTGTCCCTTTTTGATTTTCTGACCGTCCGCAACCTTAATATCAAAGCACTCTCCGTTAAGCTGAACAGTGTCAATGCCTATATGTATGAGCAGCTCAATGCCGTCCTCGGACATAAGACCAAGGGCGTGCTTTGTTTCGTAAACCATCTGCACCTCACCGTCAAAGGGTGCTGTAACCCTGCCGCTTTCAGGCTCAATGGCAACACCGCCACCAAGCATACCCTCGGAGAATACACCGTCGCCAACCTCTGCAAGAGGGATAACCTTTCCCTGCATAGGAGCGTAAACCTCGCCGCCTGTCGAGCTGTTATCCGTTTTCTTAGTATCGCTTTCAGCCGCAGCGTCAGACTGATTGCCTGCAAGATAATCCACAAGATTGGACTTGATAACCGTAACCTTTGGACCGTAAATAATCTGTACACCGTCCCCCTTATGAACAACACCAGATGCGCCCGAAGCCTTTAATGCAGCCTCGTCCACCTGCTCGGGGTTATGCACCGTAATACGCAGCCTTGTTGCACAGCAGTCAACATCACTGATGTTAGCTTTGCCGCCAAGCCCCTTGACAATAAGAGCCGAAACAGCGTCGCCCGAGCTGCCCTCCGCCGCCTTTGCGGCATTTAC
>CABUWB010000045.1 GCA_902495025.1 uncultured Eubacteriales bacterium | reverse complement strand
CGTTGCGGATACCATAAGAGAGGAAAGTCCACAGGCTGTACGTGAGCTTAAAAATATGGGTATAAGCGTTGTTATGCTCACAGGTGATAATGAAAAAACCGCCGCCGCAATAGGCAGGGCGGCAGGCGTTGACAAGGTTATTGCAGGCGTATTGCCAAGCGGTAAGGAAAAGGTTATACGTGAGCTTGGTGCAAAGGGACGTACCGCAATGGTGGGCGACGGTATAAACGATGCCCCTGCACTCACAGCCGCCGATGTAGGCATAGCAATAGGCGCAGGTACGGATATAGCCATTGACAGCGCCGAGGTTGTGCTGATGAAAAGCCGTTTAAGTGATGTCCCTGCGGCAATACGTCTTAGCAGGGCGGTGCTTAGAAATATCCACCAAAATCTGTTTTGGGCGTTTTTCTATAATGTTATAGGTATTCCGCTTGCGGCAGGCGTGTGTATACCGCTGTTTGGTTTAAAGCTCAACCCTATGTTTGCGGCGGCGGCAATGAGCCTGTCCAGCTTTTGTGTTGTTACCAATGCTTTAAGGCTTAATCTTTTTAAAATTTACGATACCAAAAAGGATAAACCTGTTAAAAAGCGTAATATAAAGGAGGAAAAAATTATGACAAGGACAATGAAAATTGAGGGTATGATGTGCGGACACTGCGAGGCAAGAGTTAAAAAGTGCCTTGAGGGTATAGAGGGTGTTGCCTCTGCTGATGTCAGCCATGAGAGCGGCACAGCTGTTGTTACACTTAGCGGCGAGGTAAGTAATGAGGTGCTTAAAAATACCGTTGAGGCACAGGATTATAAGGTTTTGGCGATAGATTAAAGAGTGAGAGGAGCTGCCGTAATGGCGGCTCTTTTTATGAAATTATATTTGTGAGTGATTGTAAATCAATTACATTCGATATTCATAAATTAAAGAGAAAAAGAACTGTTGCGTATTATATATAATTATGTTATAATTTGCTTAGGCTCTTAGGGGCTTACATAGCAGAATATTTTTCTGTCAATGCGAGAGGGAAAATAACGACGGCTTGTGCCCACCTATTATATATGAAAGAGGTGATGCCTATGTATAGGTAATCATTGTCGGGAGTATATGAAAGGGGGTATTTAATGTATCATGAAAGAGTATTTAAAGCTGGTAATACTTCTGATACTTGTTCAGAATATACTTGTTTTTGCTACGATGATTGTTTATACATTAAAATAACCGTCTACCCTGACCAGTAACGGTTATTTTAATAAAGTTATATGCAGGGTGCAGCCGTAAGGTTGCCCCTCTTGTATTTATATAATATCACATCTTTTTAATTTAGTCAATGCTAAACGAGAAATTATCCAAAATCTAATGTATAATTATAACCTTTTTAAATACCTCTAAAGCGTAGGCATATTTTGGAAATAACCTGAAATATGTACGTACAAATTGCAAACAAGGTATTTGTTAAAATTTAATAAATTTGGTTTTGAAATGTAAATATATACATACAAAATGTTCAAAAAATAAAAAAATGTATTCTTAATGCACAAATTTTGACAGAATTTTCAATCGTAAATTAACCTAACAAACAAAAATTAAAAAAACATATCAAATGTAGTTTTTTTGCTTGATTAAAGCAAGAAAAAATGGTACTATAAATAATAATTATCGGGGTGAAGGGGGATTCTCTTTCAACGGTGATTTAAGGGAAATACAGGGTTAAAATGTTTTTGACTGATGGTTTTCCGAATTACGGATAATGCTTTGGCAATGAAGGTATTTGGCTGTATGTAATATGCGGCGGTAGTAGCTGGCTGCTGTGTGTGCAAATAAGCAAATGCGGTTATTGCAGAGGTTTTATCCGATATTTCACAGGCTGTGCCTGTGAGGATTGCTTATAAACAAAAAAATAATAAAGGAGGATGTTAAAATGAACAACAAATTTAAAAGAGCTTTAAGCTCTGTGCTTGCATTTGTTATGCTGTTGTCTTGTATGATGGTTGTGAATGTGAGTAGTGTTGCGGCGGCGACATTGAATACAAATGACACTACAGTGCTTACTGGCGATAAAACAAAGGCAACTGCGATAACGGGTAGTAATTGTACAATTGACACCAATACTGATGGTCAGGTTTCATACACATATGCATATAGTGGCTTGAATAGTGCTTCTATATTAACTGGTTTATCACTGAGTGGAATTGATACATCAAATCTTAAACTTTCAAAAACAACCAGTACAATTACATTTCAAACGGATGGTGAATTTGATATTCAACTTGGTATTAGTGGTAAAACTACCTCAAATATAACCTTAAAGAACGAAGCTGGTGATGGACAAACTCTTTCAACAGATTCTAATAACACATATTTAAGATATGCAAATAAATTGCCGAGTGGAAAGTATACAATTGGGACTAGTGCGGCTGGGGATTGTGCAGCTGGTTTAAAAATCACTGTCTATAGTGATGGAAATTCTGGTGGAAGTGAAGATACTGGTGATATAACCACTGTATATGAGTGGAAACTTGCTGATATTTCTACTTTAGGTTTAGCAGGTACATTGACGTTGACCCAAACAGGCAACAATTCAGCTACATTATCTTATGACGGTACTGATTATACTCTTAATGATAATTATAAATCTCTTACCCCAACTAGTTCTGGTGTAACATCATCAGAATCTACAAGTGGTACAACAAAAACTATAACATATACTGTAACGCCTACAATGGATTGGTTTACAGCCATACCTGTATCTCAAACAGCTACAATATCCATAACAGATAACGGTGGCGCAGTAAGTGGCATTAACACAACAACAAACTATACTGTTGGTAGTACTGTATCATTTACAGTTACACCGCCTACAGGTAAGGTTGTTGATACAGTTAAAGCAAATGGTATAACATTAACTGCTACAGATGGTACATATTCATTTACTGTTGCTGAAACAAATAGTGTTGCGATTACTTATAAAGATGAAGAATCATCTGGTGGTACAGGCACTAGTTACATACATAACTTTACAAACAGTGAGTTAACAAGTGATTTCTATACATTTACTGACTGTTCCACCTCAGATAGTAAGGGTAGTGTAACTTACAATGGTTCAACACTTACAAAGTGTTTGAAGATGGAGTCAAAGACTACTGTTTCATTTACAGCATCGGCTGCAGGTACGCTTACACTTGTATTATATGGGGACAAGACGTCTGCAGAGAATAAGACGATAAAGGTTGATGAAAAAGCTTATATTGTTGGTAGTGGTGGAACAGTTACTGTTGATATTGTTGCTACAGGAGAGCACACAATTACTAAGGGTGATTCAATCAACCTGTTCTATATTGACTTTACAGAGAATGGTACACCCGATACACCTGATACACCTGACACACAGGATATAACAATAACAGTAATTGACAGTGAAACAAGTCAGCCAATTACTGCACCTATCTATTACTGGACAACAAATAAGGTAATGACTTCGCCTAATCAAACAAATGAATATAAGTTAATCAATACAAATGGTGTTATTGAGGTGACTAAGATAGCAGCAGGTACAGTTGTGCCTGAAGGTGATAGTGATAGCAGTGAAAATACTCCTGCAAGTGATATGAGCGAGGCTATTGGCAACGGTGTGATTTATGTAACAGCTGTCGACCATGTAGGTCAGGCGGTTACATTGCCTACAGAGGGTAACAAAAGTATAGAGCTTGAAAAGCTCCCTAATGTTGACCTTGCTAACCCAGGTGTTTACACAGCAAATGTTTCTGATATTATATCAAACCTTCTTAAAGAGGATGCAACTTATTCTTATCAGAACCCATATATCAATAGTGCAAAGATAAACGGATTTGAATTTAGTACAAATTCAACTGTATCTACGCAGATATTTAAGATTATGCAGAAAGCTAATACCAGAAACCAGGAAGTTTCTCCAAGTGTAATTCAGGCAACAGTTGGTTGCGAAATTAAATACACAGCGCCTGCGGCAGGTACCTTAACCATAACTGCAAAAAATGCTAGTACAACGGATACTCAAGCCAGAGGTTTTACTATTTCCAACGGTACAACTACAACAACGATTGATTTGACTAATACTGAACTGCAACCGAACAATACAGATAAGTATGTTCAAAAGGAAGCTACAGGTACCTGTGAGGAAATAAAGAAAGGTGATGTAATTACTATTACAGTTACCGGTGCTAGTGCTGATTCTTCTATCAATATTAGCAATCTTAAGTTTACACCAAGTGCAGCTGTAGAACGTACAATTACTATTACTGATACTAAAGAAGGCGGTACAGCTACCTTTAATGTTGGTGATACTACACTTGCAACAGGAGCAAATACAGTTGCCGAGGATTCTATAATTACAATTACAGTTAAACCTGACAATAATAAGACAGCTGTAGTTACCATAAACGGTGTACCTCAAACTCTTACTGATAATTCATGCACTTATACAGTAGGTGTTAATGATGTAACTATTGATGTTACCTATGTTGATAACAGTTCATCTGGGGATACAAATGCACTTTCACCACTTGCAAAGGGTGAAACTATTGATTTCACTAAAGAAGAAAATCTGAAGAGCAAGGAAGAAGCAAGAACAAGCGACAATAAGGCTCAGTATTATGCTGCTGCGGTTGTTTCTGGTAGTACCAGCGTTGTAAGACTTAGTAATGATAGTAATACTTATATTCAGTTTGTTGCAGGGGATACAGGTAATATTTCGGTTGACTACTACGGCGGTGCTCTTAAATTAGTGAAAATTAATGAAGATGGTACAACTAGCGACGTTTCTGAATTTGAATCGGTAAACGGTTCAGGCGCTACAGGCGTGTATTCGGTTGAGGCAGGCACAACCTATAAATTATTAGCTACAGGCACAAGCAATGTTAATGTAACAGCTATTTCACTTTCAGCATCAACAGCTAAGGTTGGTAAAAATATTGCATCTATAAAGGCTACAGAGGTTATTAGTACAGACAATAGTGAACTTCTTAATGCTTATGGTGCTAGTAATGCAAAGGCTGCAGTAAGAGTTATCGGTCAGCTTATCGGTATCGGTGATGCAGAATCGGCTGCTGCAATTGATAAGATTGGTGTTAAGGTGCTTAACTGTACTTATGAGCAATGGGAAGATAACAACTTTAGTGAGACTAATGTTGAGGATACTTTGGTTGTGGGTACGGTATATGCTAAGGTATATGACAGCAGTAAGTTTGATAGTAATAAGCTTACTGAAAACGGATATACAGGTGAGATTATGAATTACAGTACTGCTAATGCATACTTTGATTTACTTGTATACAGCGATACATTATCAAGCTTCAAGGGTGCTTCAATTTGTACTTATACTATGGTTGGTGAAGATTATGAGTACTATAATGCAAATGCAGCCCTTGAGGGCGTAGATTTTGAATAAGGGGGGGGTAGTGAATTATGAAAAAAGTATATGAAACACCAAATGTAGTAATCACTACTTTTGAGTCGCTAGATGCAATAAATACTACAGCTTACAGTACTTCGATTGCTGGACCAAAAAGCGCTAATACGGCTAAGGTTACAAAGGTTACTACACTTAACTAATCAAACAATATCACTTTTAAAGGGATTGTCATACGGCAATCCCTTTTACTATACAAAAAAGGACTGCCAACAGGCAATCCCTTTATTCACGCACTCACAAGCATAGATTCATTCAGCATAACTTCAGCGCCATGCTTATCCACGTCCTGTGATAAAATTATCTCGGTTAAAATTATCTGCTTGGCGGTGCCGAGCAGCTTTTTTTCTATACTGGAAAGACTCCTTACACGTTCACGCAGGATAAGGGTTTTAAAAACACCTACTATTTTAAACAAGTCCCCGCTTTTAAGTATTTCCATATTATCCTTGTTGCGCTGTGTCCAGTTAGCTGACATTGGTATAGGCACAGCATTTTTTATTATGTCAGCAACCTCTGCCTTGGTGTGTATGCTCCTCAGCCCAAGCGCCTCGGATTTACGCACCGACACAGTTATCTTCAAATTACCTACAGGTACATTAAGCACATAGTAGTTTGCCTTCACTCCGTCAATCAGCTTGTCCTCAACAGCTTCTACGGTGCCTGCACCATAGAGTGGGTAAACTACCTTATCGCCTACCTTAAACACTTTTTATCCTCCTTTCATAATTATAGCGCAAATCATCGTAATAGTGTTAATATTATAACACATTTACCAAAAAAACTATAGGGTATTAATTAACAATAATTTTCCCCATGTTTTAATTAAAATATACAAAACCTTTCCGATTATGGGAAAAATTGTACAAATTGGAGTATCTTTCTCAATAATTTTGCATAAAAGGCTTGTATGTACTGCGCTTTTTGTTGTATTATGTTTTTTAAGCGAAAAATAAAAGGAGGTGCTGCTGTATGAGAATGAAGGAGAGAGTTGACAATATTCTCCGTCTGCTTGATGAAAATTATCCTACGGAGGATAAATGCTATCTGCATTATAATACCGACTGGCAGCTTTTAATTGCTACCATGTTAAGCGCCCAGTGTACCGACGACAGGGTCAACCTTGTTACCAAGGACTTGTTTGCAAAGTATAAATCCATTGATGATTTTGCCGACGCCGATTTAAAGGAGCTTGAAGGGGACATTAAGTCCACAGGCTTTTATCACAACAAGGCTAAAAATATTATCGCCGCCATGCAAAGGCTTAGGGAGCATTATAACTGCGTTATGCCCTCTGAGGTTGAGGAGCTTACAAGCCTTGCAGGGGTAGGCAGAAAAACCGCAAACGTGGTTAGGACGCATATTTTCCACATACCAAGCATTGTGGTTGATACCCATGTTAAGCGCATCAGCAACAAGGTAGGCTTTACCAAAAGCGACGACCCCGTTAAAATTGAGTTTGAGCTGATGAAGCTGTTTCCAAAGGAGCATTGGGGCAGATACAACACTCAGGTTATTGCACATGGCAGAAAAATCTGTAAGGCAAGAAAGCCTGCCTGCGATGAATGCTGTCTGAGGGAGTACTGCAAAACAAAGGCATAAAATACCTATGTACAATAAATCGACAATCTGTTATAATAAAAGCAAGTTTTAACAAAGAGGTGTCGGCTATGAAAAGGTACAAAAATATTACCGTAATTGAAAAACAAATAGATAAGATTATCTGCAACGGCTGCGGTAAGGAGATTGACCGACATGCCGATTATCTCAGTGTGGATAAGGCGTGGGGCTATGGCGTGCCCTTTGACGGTCAAAACCATACCTTTGATTTGTGCGGTGAGTGCTATAAAAAAATTACCGACGGATTTAAAATATCTGTTGTGAATAATGATGAACAGTAAACGGCAGGGGATACTTTGCCGTTTTTCTGTGTAAAAAAATTTTTTTGGAAAATTTGGAACTTATTTTGGTTTGGTACGTCTGTATAGGTGTAAGATATATTAGAGTTAAGCAGTGTATTTGATTTTCATTATAACATCAAATTAAAAAAATAAACATTTTACCTAACATTAACTTGTAGGGGCGGATTCTATATCCGCCCGTTGATACCTATATTACGTGGCTTAGGGCGGATATGGAATCCGCCCCTACGATTAAATCCCTACGATATTGGTTTTAATGTTACGGTTGTTTATGTTGCTACTAAATTCTAATTAAAAAAAGGGAGGATTTAACCATGAAGAAAAAAATTGTGCTGGGTATGCTTTTTGCCGTATTGACCTGCGGTGGTGCCATAGGTGCCTGCAATATGATAAATGCCGATATTGGCACTGATGAGGAAACCATAACTTATCTGCCCATAAGGCAGAACCTTGAGGAGGCAGGCTACAAAATAAGCTGGAACGGCGAAACACAGTCCATTATCTTAGAGGGTGACGGTAGAGTAATAAGCTTGCAAAGAGGTATTGCAAAGGCGGTTGAAAATGGGCAGGAGATATCGCTGTCAGGTCCTGTAAAGCTAATTAACGGCATAGCCTACATACCTAAAGCGGGTGTTGAGGCATTAGGAATTAAGGGTGCAGGAGATAAAGGCAAAATGGAAATAGGTATGGGTTTTTTAGTTGAAATAGTACCTGAGGCTTATGTTACACCAGAATATAAACTTAAAGAGGGCAAAAGCCTTGCATACAATATAAATGCACAGATGAACCAAAACGAAAACTATGTATTTTCGCCTTTCAGCTTAAAGTCTGCAATGGCAATGGCGGCAAATGGTGCGGCAGGGGCAACGCAGAGTGAAATGTTATCGGCACTCGGCTACGCTGATATAAACACGCTCAATGCCGATATGAAGGCTGTCAACACCTTATACAACAAAGCGGGGGATATTAAGCTAAGTACAGCCAACTCACTGTGGATAAATGAGAGCTATCCCGAGCTTAAAAGCGAGTTTGCAAAGGCTGTAAAGGACAATTATGACGCTGAAACCGACAAGGGAACGCCTACAACTCTTCCACCTAAAATCAAGGCGTGGGTCAATGAAAAGAGCAACGGTCTGCAAAAGGATTTTAATGCGGAATTTGATGACAGCTTTGCAATGGCTATAATCAACACTACCTATTTAAAGGCTAAGTGGCAGAGCCAGTTTGAGGCGGATTTAACCAGAAAGCAGGAGTTTACAAACGCTGACGGCTCAAAGACACAGACGGATTTTATGCACGATACCTTCCACCAGGATATGTACAAGGACAAGGACGTGCAGATGGTTAAGCTCAACTACAGGGACGGCGAGAGGAATTTCAGCTTTTATGCGGCTATCGCTCCCGACGGTACGGATTTGGAGAGCTACATTCCAAAGCTCACCAATAAGGAAATTATGCTTTCCCTGCCAAAGTTCAAGGGGCATACCAATATGAATATGAATGATATTGTAAGTAAGCTCGGCGCAGGTACAATGTTTACGGAAAATGCTGATTTCAGCGGTATTTTCGGGGCGGATTATCCTGTTTACGTGTCGCAGATTATTCAGGATACCGTAATTGATGTTGATGAGGAGGGCACAGAGGCGGCAAGTACAACCATGATGGCTATGTGCGGCGCTACCGCAATGCAGGAGCCTCCTGTGGAAATGACCTTTGATAAGCCTTTTACCTATTTTATAAGGGATAATGACAGCGGTGAAATTTTATTTATGGGCAGATATGCAAGTGCAAAATAAAAAAATATGGACAAATGAGTTTATTTGTATTATAATGTAAGCATATTAAAAACGGCGAAGAAGTTAAAGGATTTCCTCGCCGTTTTTTTTAGGAAAAGTAAATATATTGAATGATGACCGTCCGAGAATTGCTTTAGCAATGCCGAAGCGGAAATGCCTGTGCCCTCATCTTGCACAGCGCAGAAACTGACAGGCAAACGGAAGGCGGTCTGACAAATCTTTGGAGAGAGTGCACTGCACCACCAACGAGGCTACAACCAACAAGGTAAAGGGGACAGAGATAAGCGGATGTGTTTTATTTGCATACGCTTATATATTTGCCATGCAAGATGCAGATAAGGAGGAATTTACCATGAGAATGATGTTGGTTGGCGCAGGTGCAGTAGGCGAAAGCATACTTAAAATTTTAAAGGTGCGTGACGGTGAAAAAAAGTGGCTTGACTTTGTGCTTGTGTGTGATTATGACGAAAAGAGGGCAGCCGAGGTTGCCTCTGCCTTAGGCGACAGTGAAAGGTTTGCTTCGCACAGGGTTAATGCAACGGATACTGCCGAAATGGCAGAGCTTATCAGGCAGTACAAAATTGATTTTGTTATGGACGCCGCACCGCCATTTGCAAGCAATAAAATTTTTGACGCTGCGTATGAAACCGGTGTTGATTACGGCAGTATGGGTACATGGTCCGTACCAATGGATAACCCTAAATTCGGTCTTGGCATTGAAAACAGCTACACCGAGCCTATGACAAAGTACAACTTTGATAGGCACGATATGTGGAGGGAAAAGGGCAATATGGCTGTTATCTGCTTAGGTATTGACCCCGGTGTTGTAAATGTATTTGCAAAATATGCCGCCCTGCACTTATTTGATGAAATAAGGGAAATACACGTAAAGGACGGCGGCAATCTGGAAATACCGTCTGCTGACCCAGACGATATTACCTTTGGCTTTAATGTGTGGACGGTGCTTGACGAGGTTATGAACCCCAATGTTGAGTACGACGAGAGCAGGGGCGGCTTTATTGTTGAGGACGCTTTTGCTGGCGAGGAGGTTTTTGATATGCCCGACGGCGTAGGCAGAAACCGTCTTGTAAAGGTTGAGCATGAGGAGGTCGTTACCATGCCCCGTTATCTTAAGGAGTATGGACTTAAAAGGTGTACCTTTAAAATCAGCCTTGATGAAAACCTTATCACCGCTTTAAAGGTTATTAACAAGCTCGGACTCAGGAGCATACACCCTGTTGATGTTGGCGGTGTCAAGGTTGTACCTAGGGATGTGGTTGCGGCATGCGCTCCACAGCCTAAGGATATAGGCAATGAAATGACAGGTGAAATGCTT
>CABUWB010000044.1 GCA_902495025.1 uncultured Eubacteriales bacterium | reverse complement strand
CGAAAAAATAAATTAACGTTGTAATTAACTTGTAGGGGCGGATTCCATATCCGCCCGAATGTTGAACATATTGCAATGCTTGACGGGCGGCAGATTGCCGCCCCTACGATTGAAATGTTGAGGTGTTAATTTACACCATAAACTATAATTTACCAACGTTCCCATCAAACTCCAATTGTTAATTGTTATACAAATTATCCCAAATGCAGTTTAACATACATATGTATAATAATGCAGGCATAAAACAGGCACATCTGCACAAACTAAACGGAGCGTAATACGTATTTATAGAATATGTCAGAATTTATCACATTAGTAAATATTTTGTAAAAAGTGGTTAAGGGAAACGTCTGTTTTGTGAAAAAATAAACTAAACTAAAATTTATAAAAAAGTTATTGCTTAAATTAGAGGCATATTGTATAATAGGTTAAGGTAAAGAATTAATCTTTTTGTAGATTTTGACGCAGGGAGGTATGCTGTGTGGATAAAAAGGTAATGAAGGCGCTTTCGCTTATTACACAGCTTGCCCTGTCAATGCTTGTGCCTATATTGATGTGTCTTTTTATAGGCATTGTGCTGGACAGGCTCTGCGCCACCTCGCCGCTTTTTCTGCTGATATTCATATTTCTCGGCATAGGCGGTGGTTTTCGCAGTGTGTATATGCTCACCAAGTCCTTTTATGACGGTGAGGACAGCTATATAGACACCGCAAAATATAAAAGAAAGGGGGATAAGCAGCTTGAAAAGAGAGATTAAGCCCTCGGACACACTGGCTCTTATCCTTATTACCATGGCGGCGGCAACGCTGATTGCGCTTATAGCAGGGGTAATTATAGCTGATGAGCCGCTTAAATATGCGATAGGGCTTATATTTGGTGCTGTCGTATCCTGTATAAGGGTGGCAATGCTCGCAAGGGCAGTAAACACCTCCGTAGATATGGAGAGTGCGGACGCCAAAACCTATATGATGGGGCAGTACAATCTGCGCATGCTGCTTACAATAGCGGCTGTTGTCGCAGGCGGTATGATGAGAGAGCATTTAAACATTTTTGCCCTTGTTATCGGGCTTATAATAATGCAGCCCTCCGTTTATATCGCAGACTTTATTTATGAAAGGTTAGGAGGCGAAAAGGTTGAAGGCGTTAATGCTAAGAAAGCTCATAGGAATAGTTGACAATCCGTCCTCGGGCTTTGACATTGAGGCAAAAATTCTGGCACGCTTTGACGTTGCGGGGCAGGAGGTCTGGCTTACGCAGACTGTCGTTACCACGTGGGTCATTATGGCTGCGCTCATAGTTTTTGCACTTATTGTAAGGTTTAAGCTGAAAAACTTTACCGACAAGCCAAGCGGCTTTCAGAATGTGGTTGAAATTGGCATTGAAAATATGCATAAGCTGGTGCTTACCTGTATGACCGAAAAGTACGAGTACTTTGGCAAGTGGTTCTTTGGCGTGTTCTGCCTGATACTGCTGTCAAACCTCAGCGGTCTTTTAGGCTTCAGACCACCTACTGCCGACCTTGCAACCACTGTTGCCGTTGCGCTTGCTACCTTTGTAATGATGCACTTTATGGGTATTGTTACAGGTAAGGGCAGCTACTTTAAAAGCTTTATTGAGCCGCTGCCGTTTCTGCTGCCGCTTAATATCGTAAGCGAAATAGCCACACCTATCTCACTTAGTTTCCGTCTTTTCGGCAACATCATGGGCGGTATGGTTATTATGGCTCTTGTTTACGGTCTGCCAAGGTGGCTTAACTTTGGTATACCCGCAGTGCTGCACGTATACTTTGACGTGTTCGCAGGCTGCATACAGACAGTTGTATTCGTCATGCTTAGTATGACGTTTATAAAAGACAAAATTACCGATTGATAACGGTAAATATTAAAATTTATAAGTTAAAAAATTTACACACGTAAATTAAAGGAGGAAATTAATTATGGATGATCCAAAAGCTTTTGTAATGGGATGTTCTGCTATAGGTGCAGGTCTTGCTATGCTCGCAGGTATCGGCCCTGGTATTGGTCAGGGTTTTGCTGCTGGTAAGGGTGCTGAGGCGGTAGGCCGTCAGCCAGAGGCAAGAAGTACAGTTACATCTACCATGATTTTAGGTTGTGCCGTTGCCGAGTCAACAGGTATTTACGGTCTTGTTATTGCACTGCTGCTGCTTTTTGCAGACCCATTCAAGGTTGTAGGTTAATGCACCGTACAGCGCAGAATAAGGAGGTGCGGTATGGAAGGCTATGTAATTACGCTGGATAAGCAGTTACTTATTCAGATATGTATTCAGCTTATCAATACCGGTATACTTTGTTTTGTTTTAAGCAAGCTGCTTTACAGCCCCGTTCTCAACTTTCTCAAAGCAAGAAAGGAGAAAATTGCCGCCCAGATAGACGAGGCAGCGTCAAAAATGCAGGAGGCTGAGGCTCTTAAAGCGCAGTATGAGGCAAAGCTTAAGGATATTGATAACGAAAGAAATGAAATTTTGGAGTCTGCAAGGGACTCTGCAAAGAAAAATTCAAGGCAGATTATCTCTGACGCCAGAAAAGAGGCTGACCTTATTAAAAACAGAGCGCAAAAGGATATTGAAAACGAGCGTGAAAAGGCTAAGGACGACATCAAAAAGGAAATTATCGAGGTTTCCTCTGAGATGAGCCGCCGCTTTATCGCAAGGGAAATAAGCTCCACCGAGCAGGAAAAGCTCTTTGAGGATACCGTTAAGGAGCTGGAGGCGCTTGAATGGACAAGCTGATTTGCACAAAGTATGCTAACGCTCTGTTTGAACTGGCAAAGGAGCAGGATAAGTGCCTCTCCGTTGAAAATGATATAGGGCAGCTTTTATCTGTAATTAAGGAAAATGCCGATTTTAAAAAGCTGCTTTCGCACCCCGATATTGACGGGGATAAAAAGCTGGAGGTTATAAAGTCCGCCTTTGACGGTATGGATAAGGACTTGGAGGGCTTTATTTCCCTTATTTTTGCAAGGGGCAGGGGCAATATTATTACGGGCATTTTTGAGAGCTTTATTGAGCTTTCAAGAGAGTATCGTGGTGTTGTTACTGCCGAAATTGTCAGTGCCGCAGCGCTTGACTCACAACAGCTTAACAGGCTGGTTGCCGTACTTGAAAAAAAGCTCGGCAAAACGGTTGAGCCTGATGTCAGGGTGGACAGCACCCTGCTTGGCGGTCTTAAAATTACCGTTTGCGGACACATGATTGATTCTACGGTTAAAAGCAGGCTTGACGAGCTTAAAAGTCTGCTTAATTCAGGAAAAATGTCGTATGAGAGGAGGGATGCCGTATGAAGCTTAGACCCGATGAAATCAGCTCCGTTTTAAAGGAGCAGATTAAAGCCTACTCCACAAAGCTCGATGTTTCCGAGGTGGGTACGGTTATTCAGGTCGGAGATGATATTGCAAGAGTTTACGGACTTGATAACGTAATGAGCGGTGAGCTTGTGCAGTTTGAAAGCGGTGTATACGGTCTTGCACAAAATCTCGAGGAGGAAAATGTCGGCGTCGTTATTCTCGGCGATGACGGCAGCATTAAAGAGGGCGACAGCGTTAAGCTGACAGGCAGGGTTGCGTCCGTACCTGTTGGTGATGCGCTTATAGGCAGGGTTGTAAATGCAATAGGTCAGCCTATTGACGATAAAGGCCCTGTAAATACCGATAAATTCAGACCCGTTGAGCGTGTAGCTCCGGGCGTTATTACAAGAAAAAGCGTTGACGTGCCTTTGCAGACAGGTATTAAGGCTATTGACGCCATGGTGCCAATTGGCAGGGGTCAGCGTGAGCTTATCATCGGCGACAGACAGACGGGTAAAACCGCTATCGCCATTGATACAATCATTAACCAAAAGGGCAAGGACTGTATCTGTATATATGTAGCTATCGGACAGAAGGCGTCAACTGTTGCACGTATTGTTAAATCACTGGAGGACTACGGCGCAATGGACTACACAATTGTAGTTGCCGCATCTGCGTCCGAGCCTGCTACACTGCAGTATATCGCACCTTACGCAGGCGTTGCCATGGGTGAGGAGTTTATGGAAAACGGCAAGGACGTGCTTATTGTCTATGATGACCTTTCAAAGCACGCTGCAGCTTACAGAACAATGTCGCTGCTGCTTAAAAGACCACCAGGACGTGAGGCTTACCCAGGTGATGTATTCTACCTTCATTCAAGACTGCTTGAAAGAAGCGCGCGTGTTGATGAAAAGTACGGCGGCGGCTCAATTACTGCCCTGCCTATTATCGAAACACAGGCTGGCGACGTTTCGGCTTATATCCCTACCAACGTAATCTCCATTACCGACGGTCAGATTTACCTTGAAAGTGAGCTGTTTAACTCGGGTATGCGCCCTGCCATCAACGCAGGTCTTTCCGTATCACGAGTTGGCGGTGCCGCACAGATTAAGGCTATGAAGAAGATTGCAGGCCCTATCAGAATTGAGCTTGCACAGTACAGGGAGCTTGAAAGCTTTTCACAGTTCGGCTCCGACCTTGACAAGGACACCCTTGACAGACTTAACCATGGTAAAAAGGTTATGGAAATTTTAAAGCAGCCCCAGTATAAGCCACTTGCGGTTGAAAAAGAGGTTGTTATTCTCTATGCCGTAACAAACCGCTATCTTGATGATGTTGCAAATGAAAATATTGCAAGGTTTGAGAGCGAATTTTTTGAATATATGGAAAAGTCGCATAACAATGTGCTTACCGATATACGTGAAAAAAAGGTGTTAAGCGAGGAGAACGAGAGCGAGCTTAAGGCTGCGCTTGATGAGTTTAAAAGGATTTTTGAGGAGTGATACGTTATGAGCGGAGGAATGCGTGAAATAAAGCGGCGCATAAAAAGTGTCGGCAGCACCCGTCAGATAACCAAGGCTATGAACCTTGTGGCAAGCTCCAAGCTGAATAAATCCAAGGAGAGGTTTGTGCAAATTCACCCCTTTGCGCAGATGACACAGAATGTTATTTCGCAGATTGCGGGCGGTGCGGCAAACCTTAACCACCCCTATATCAAAAAACGCCCCGTAAATAAGGCAACCGTTATTGTGCTTGCAGGCGACAGGGGTCTGTGCGGCGGCTATAATGTCAGCGTGTGCCAGAGTGCTGTTGCGGCAGCTGACGGTGTGGAGTGCGAGTTTATAACCGTCGGCTCCAAGGCTTATGAGTATTTTAAGTCAAGAAACAGGGCTGTTGTAAGGGATATACGTGGTATTTCGGAAAACCCGACCTATAACGATGCAAGGAGCATAGGCGAGGACGTGCTGCGCCGTTTTGCCGCAGGTGAAACCGACGAGGTCTACCTTGCCTATACTATGTACCACTCCACAATTTCCTATGAAAGCACCTGCGTTAAGCTGCTTCCGTTTGATGTGGAGGAGCTTGCGGCAGGCGATAATGCCGATAAGGGTCTTACTCTCTATGAGCCAAGCCCCGAGGCAGTGCTCGGCTATGTATTGCCCAAGTATATCAATACCGTTATTTACGGTGCCATGGCAGAGTCCGCACTGTGCGAGCAGAGCGCACGTATGACCGCTATGGACTCCGCTACCGAAAACGCAAACGATATGCTTGACGAGCTTAACATAAAGTACAACAGAGCAAGACAGGGCGCTATAACACAGGAAATTACCGAGATTATAGGCGGCGCCGAGTGTTAAAAATTCTGATTATAAGAGGAAGTGAATTTATTAATGTCTGATAAAAATGTAGGAAAAATTATACAGATAATCGGTGCGGTTATTGATGTTAAGTTTTCCGAGGATTATATGCCTGCGCTTTACAATGCCATTGAGATAGAAACCGAAAGAGGCACGCTGATTGCCGAGGTTGCACAGCATACGGGTGATGACGTGGTTAAGTGTATTGCCATGAGCTCAACCGACGGTCTGCGCAGAGGTATGGACGCAGTTGATACGGGCGCACCTATAAGGGTGCCTGTCGGCAAGGAAACTCTGGGACGTATGTTTAACGTAACAGGTCAGCCAATTGACGAAAAGCCAGCCCCCAAAACAGAGGAAAAGTGGTCTATCCACCGCCCTGCACCAAGCTTTGCTCAGCAGACTACAAGCGCTGAAATGCTTGAAACGGGCATTAAGTCAATCGACCTTTTATGCCCCTACTCAAAGGGTGGTAAAATCGGTCTTTTCGGTGGTGCGGGTGTTGGTAAAACCGTACTTATTATGGAGCTTATCCGTAATATTGCAACCGAGCATGGCGGCTACTCCGTATTCAGCGGCGTAGGCGAGAGAACAAGAGAGGGTAATGATTTATATAACGAAATGCAGGAGTCGGGCGTTATCGACAAAACTGCGCTTGTATTCGGTCAGATGAATGAGCCGCCCGGAGCAAGAATGAGAATTGGTCTTACGGGTCTTACCATGGCTGAATATTTCAGAGATGAGGAAAAGCAGGACGTGCTGCTCTTTATTGATAATATTTTCCGTTTTACACAGGCTGGCTCCGAGGTGTCTGCGCTTTTAGGACGTATGCCATCAGCCGTAGGTTATCAGCCTACACTTGCAACTGAAATGGGTGCCCTGCAGGAGAGAATTACATCTACCAAGAACGGCTCTATCACGTCCGTTCAGGCTGTTTACGTGCCTGCCGACGACTTAACCGACCCTGCACCTGCTACAACCTTTGCACACCTTGACGCTACAACCGTACTTTCAAGAAGCATTGTTGAGCAGGGTATCTATCCCGCTGTTGACCCACTGGAGTCAACCTCGAGAATACTTGACCCTGCCGTTGTTGGCGAGGAGCATTACAAGGTTGCTCGTGGCGTACAGGCTATTCTGCAGCGCTACAGGGAATTACAGGATATTATCTCTATCCTTGGTATGGATGAGCTTGCAGAGGAGGATAAGCTTATCGTAAGCAGGGCAAGAAAGGTACAGAGATTTTTGTCCCAGCCTTTCTTCGTTGCCGAAAAGTTTACAGGCTACGACGGAAAGTATGTCCCTGTTGAGGAAACCGTAAGGGGCTTTGCCGAAATTCTGGACGGCAAGCATGACGATATTCCCGAGGGTCTGTTCCTTAATGCAGGTACCATTGACGAGGTAGTGAGCAGATTTTATAAACAGGACTGAGAGAGTGGAGTGATTAATTGTGAATAAACTGAAAGTCAAAATTGTTACTCCCCAGAGAGAAATGTACAACGGCGAGGCGGATATGGTTATATTCAGGTCAACAAGCGGTGATGTGGGCATTATGCATGGGCATATCCCCATGGTTACCGTACTTGGCTATGGCGTGCTGCGTATTATGGACGGCGGCGAGGCTGTAAAAAGGGCTGCCGTATTTGGCGGCTTTGCCGAGGTTGACGGCGAGAGCGTGAGCATACTTACCGACGCCGCAGAGTGGTCTGACGAGATTGATGTTCAGAGAGCCGAGGCTGCTAAAAACAGGGCTGAGGACAGACTGAATAACGATAGTAAGGTTGATGACCTTCGTGCTGAGCTTGCTCTTAAAAGGGCGCTTATAAGAATAAATACTGCCGATAAGGCGTGAGAGAAAAGCTGTCGTAGTAATATGGCAGCTTTTTTTGTGTGTTCAGCGTAAATAAAAATATTTTTTAAATTTATTATTAAAAACTGTTTACTTACGGCAAAAATAAATGTATAATAGGTTATTATAGAATAATTGTATTTAAAGGAGGTTACTCTATGCGTGTAATATCGGGGCAGGCAAGGGGTCTTAAGCTGAAAGCACCCGAGGGGCTTGAAACACGCCCTACCACAGACAGAATCAAGGAGTCCTTCTTTAATATAATATCGCCCGATATTTACGACGCCGACTTTCTGGATTTATTCAGCGGCAGCGGCGGTATCGGCATTGAGGCGCTTTCACGAGGGGCGGCGTCAGCCGTTTTTGTGGACGAGAGCCAAAAAAGCATTGATGTAATTAAGGATAATATCACACGTGCCCGCCTTACTGATAGGGCGCAGGTTATCAGGGGCAATGTAATGTCCGTTATAGCCTCGCTTGGCGCACAGGGCAGGGCGTTTGACATAATTTTTATGGACCCGCCGTACGCAAAGGGGCTTGTGGAGGCATCTCTTGACGCAATACATATAAGCGGTATTTTAAAGGACGGCGGCTATATTGTGGCGGAGCAGTCCGTTGATGAGGCACAGCTAGAGTGCGACGGCTTTGAGGTGTACCGCATTAAGGACTATAAACGCACTACTAAAATGACCTTCTTGCGTAAGAGGGTATAATTTTCCTGTACGGAGGATAAAAAATGAAAATAGCTCTTTATCCGGGCAGCTTTGACCCTACCACCAACGGTCATTTGGATATAATAACAAGGGCGGCTCGGCTTGTGGATAAACTTGTTGTGGGTGTGCTTGAAAACCCTTCCAAAACTCCTGTTTTTACCACGCAGGAGAGGATAGGTCAGCTGCAAGCACTTACTGGGGATTTGCCCAATGTTGAGGTGGCAGCATTTTCGGGCCTTACTGTGGACTTTGCCCGTTCCATAAATGCAAGCATTATAATAAGGGGTCTGCGTGCCGTTACGGACTTTGAATATGAGTTTCAGATGGCACTTACCAACCGCAACCTTGCGGAGGAAATAGAAACGCTTTTTATACCTACCAGCGTGCACTGTATGTATCTTAGCTCCAGTGTTGTTAAGGAGATAGCGCACTTTGGCGGTAATATTGACGATAAGGTGCCTGTAATAATCAGGGACGCACTACAGGCTAAATATACAAACAGGAGGATATAATAATGGAACAGAACGTACCTTCAATCAACAATTTACTTGACAGGCTTCAAAATTTAATAGAAGAGGCACCTATAAAAAAGTTTTCGAGGGATAATCTTATTATTGTGGATTACAGCGAGGTGTCAGACTTAATTGCGGAGATGAAGGCAAATCTTCCCGGTCAGATTAAGCAGGCTGAAAAGATTGTAAGCAACTGCAACAAAACCATAAACGAGGCTAACAATCAGGCTAAAACCATTGTTGAGCAGGCAAGGACACAGGCACAGCAGCTTACAAGCGAGCACGAAATAACAAGGCTTGCGCAGGAGGAGGCTGAAAGAATTATTGACTCCGCTTATGAGGAGGCAAGAAACCTGCGCCTTGGTGCAAAGGACTACGTTAAGGAAAGACTTGCCGATACCGAGGACAGACTCAATGATATGCTCGAGGCGTTCAGCAATAAGTCCGTTGAGCTGCAGAGCTTTGTCAGCAATGAGCTTGACCAGTGCTATAAAATAAGACAGAGCCTTCTTGATGGCAGCGTGGATAACCCTCAGGACGACTACGATGATGACTATGAGGACGACGAGTATTAATTTAAAGTAAATATGTGAGTGTTTGTGGGGCTGTTGCATTGGTTATGATATGACAGCCTCATTTGTTTGGCGGGGGTTGGCGTGATGGTGTAAATTAATGTTTAGCGGAGTAACATCAACAACCTAACATTCAAATCAATAACGTATGGATTTACCGTAGGGGCGGCAACCTGCCGCCCGTCAACCATTGTTATATGTTTAAAATTCGGGCGGATAATATCCGCCCCTACAAGTTGGTGTTCAGTATAGTGGTTGTCGTATAAACTCTAATTTATTACACAAAAAAGGACTATCGCACCAAATGCGACAGCCCGATTAATAAATTGTGGCATTACTGTCTATTGCCAAAGTCAATGCCCTTATCGGTCAGTCTTAAACGCATACGCTTTTCACTCTGACCTGCAATTTCGAGCATACCGTCAGCGGCAAGTCTTTCTATTGCCTCGATATACAGCGGTCTTTCAAATGCCTTTTTGCCGTCGGGCAGGGTAAAGCTATAGCTGTCGCCGCCTGTAACGTAGGACTGGTATGCCCTGTCCATAATTATTTCTTCGTATTTATTCATGTTGTTTACCTCACACGTTTTTATTTTAGTATATTATAATTGTGGGACTTTTTCAAGTATAAGGAGTGTTTTTATGAATTCATCTGACAAAAGGCTTGCAACGGCGCCGCTGCCCTCGCTTATTTTCAGCCTTGCGCTGCCCTCGATAGTGGCGCAGCTTATAAATCTGCTTTACAGCATAGTTGACCGCATTTACATAGGTCATATTGCAGGTACGGGCGATATTGCGCTGACGGGCATAGGTCTTACCCTGCCTGTTATTATGATTATTTCGGCGTTCAGTGCCTTTGTCGGCTACGGCGGTGCGCCGCTTGCCTCAATGCGTATGGGGCATGGCGACTATGAGGGTGCAGAGGGTATACTCGGCTGCGGCTTTGCTCTGCTTATTGCCTTTGCCCTTACAATTACCGCAGGCGTACTTATCTTTGAGGAGCCGCTGCTCTATCTGTTCGGCGCAGGTGAGGAGAGCTTTAAATATGCAAAGTCCTACCTTGATATTTATATCTGGGGTACGATTTTTGTGCAGCTTTCGCTCGGTCTTAACCCTTACATTTCGTGTCAGGGTAAGTCAAAAACGGCTATGCTTTCTGTGCTGATTGGCGCAGTTATCAATATAATTCTTGACCCCGTTTTTATTTTCGGCTTGAAAATGGG
>CABUWB010000043.1 GCA_902495025.1 uncultured Eubacteriales bacterium | reverse complement strand
TGCACCATACAACAATGGAGCTGATTTAATGGACATTAAGGTAACAATGGATAATGCAAAGCTTATGCAGCTTGAAAGGGCTGCCGCTATTGCACTTGAAAAAACTGCCGAGGCAGTTAAAACCGAGGTTATTAATGCGCAGGTTATGCCTTTTGATACAGGTACTATGCAAAATGTAAGCATGAACGTTGAAACGGCAAAAAGCAGCCAAGGAGAAGTTAGCATTAATGTTGACACTCCTTACGCAAAGCGTACATATTACCATCCTGAAATGAATTTTCAAACCATTAATAACCCAAACGCCAGAGGAGAGTGGTTTGAGCCTTGGATAGACGGTGAACATAAGGACTTTGCACAGAATGCCTTTAACAAGCTCTATAAAAGGGAGGCAGGATTATGACGCTTGCCGATATAAGAGATTATGTAAAGAGTCAACTGCCGAATACTAAGGTGTATATTGGCAGACTTGGCAGTAATGAAGAAAACAGTATTGCCATATATGCAAGAGAAACTAACGTTAATAATATTGCAATAGGCGGTAAGGCAAATACAAGCTGCGGTGTAAGAGGTATTAAAATACTTGTGCATGGCAGTAAAAATGCTGCCGAAACCGAAGATTTTGCAAATATGGTTTTTGATACGTTCTATAGTCCGCTTGATGCAAAGGACTGGTGGAGCAATGTTAAGAGTGATGCTCCTATAGGCGTGGGGGCAGACAATGGTAACATATATGAATATGTAATTAATGCCGATATATGGTATAGGAAGGAGTAATGCTAATGAGTAGTGGAGTAAATCCTGTATATGCTTTAACCTTTGGCGTGAATACATCAGGACGTGGCAGTGATGCAACCACCGTTGTAAAGGATACAACGGCTTTAAGTATTGCTATTGACGGTAAGGTTGAGGAGTGGACGCCCTTAGACGCTGAGGGTTGGACACGCAGACTTATGACGGGCAAGAGCATAACAATAACTATGGGCGGTAAGCGTAACTACGGCGACCCCGGTAATGACTATGTTGCAGGTCTTGCATATAAGAACGGACAGGATTGTAACAGTGTATTTTCTGTTATATTCCCAGATGGTTCTAAGTTAAGCTTTGACTGCGTAATCAATGTTACGGGTCTTGGTGGTGAGAGTACCAATGTGGATGCACTGAGCTGGACAGTATTATCTGACGGCAAGCCTACTTATACGGCGGCAAGTGCGTAATTAGTTGACAATACCCTTTCTGTACTTGTATAATTAATATATAAAATACAGAAAGGGGAATGAAGATGGATTTAAAAACAGATATAAAACGAATGTTGACCTTGGGGAGTATAGACCAGACGCTAAGGGATATAAAAAGACATAGCGATGTATTAGATACTGAAAGATATGCGTATTTTGACAAGGTTATTGATGTATATGATGGCAGGGCAGAAACACCGAAGGAATGTCTCGCAATCGCTTATGTTTATATGTACAAAGGTGCAGCATACAGGACGAAAGCAATCAGATATTTTGAAAAGTATCTGCTAAAGCCTGTTAAAGTAGATGGCTATAGGGGTATTTACCTTGACCTTGGTAAACTGTATGAGGCAGAATATGACTTTGTAAACGCAGAAAAGTATTATAAGCTATTCACGCAAGCAAATAGGAATATTACGGTTGGCTATATTGTACTTGCACATTTGTATAGTAAAATTGATATACATAAAGCCGTTGATTTTTTATTTGATGTACTTATGAGTGATTATGCCAAGGACGAGGCATTTAGACGTTATATTCGCATAGAATATGAGGCTTGTTTAAAAAAGCAGGAAGATGGCTATGTCTATAAGCCTAGGAAAGAAGAAGCCGTTTATAATCAGCAGCTTGAAGAAACCAAGCAGGAGATTGCTGATGACAGACGGAAAGATGATAAGAATAACAAAAGAAATATTATAAAGATTGTTGCTGCTGTTCTTATTTTATTTCTGGCGGCGAAATGCTCAAATAGTGGCGAGGATAAAGCAAAATCTGAAACATCACAGGAAAGTACAACAATTGTTACTGAGTCCACTTCTGAAACAAGTTCATTATCCTTTGAGGAAAATGAAAAACGAAAACGTGAGGATATAAAAAATAGCGTTGACAATATAAAGAAAACCTCAGATGAAATATGGAACGACCCAGAGGTTAAGGAAAGCAGAGAAAGTTTAAAACAAAGTATTAAGGACAATATATACAATTACGGAAATTAACATTAAGAGCATCCAAAAGGGTGCTCTTTTTATAATGAAAAAAGGAGAGATTTTATTATGCCAAAGGTTATTGACATTACAAACAAGCTTACAAACGAAAAGCCTCGAATTAGGATTTCAAAGGATTTTGAATTTGAGGTAAATGCAAGTAAAAACAATGTTATTAAAATGCAGACTATTATGGATAGTGATAAGTCGGAAGTTGAATTGATGGACGAAACATTAAAGCTTCTTATAGGTGAAGATACTTGCAATAAGCTTAATGAAATGGATTTATCCGTAGCTGACTACAAAACTATTTATACAGCTGTTATGGCATGCATAAACAACGAAAGTTTTGAGGATGCGGCTAAACGATTTCAGCAAAACAGATAAACAGTGGGAACAGGAAACATATTTCGATATTTTTGAGGATTGGGGGCTTATTGAAGCCTCTTTTTCTATGCAATATGGTATAAGGCTAAGGTCTGAGGAAGATATGAGCTGGGATGAGTTTTGTACCTTGCTTGCTGGTCTTTGTGAGGATACGCCGCTTGGCAAGGTTGTTGCCATACGCTCCGAAAAGGATATAAAGGTTATAGAAAGATTTACACCTGAACAGCGGAGAATACGGGACAGCTATCTGCTTAGAAAGCATGAGCAGCTTAAAGAAAATCCAGAGGCTTACAAGGCTTATATTGATAATTTGCAGGCTAGGTGTAAAGCTCTGTTTGGTAATGGATAGGAGGTGATGGCTTGAGTACATCTGTAGGTGCTATTAATTTAGGATTACGAGTTAATAAAAATGATTTTGGCAGAGAACTTAATGGCATAGGCAATTATGCGGCAAGCCAAGCAAAAAGTGCTTTTGCAGGCGTAGGAAAGGTGCTTGGTTCTGTTATTGCTGCAGGCTCAGTCGTCGCTTTTACAAAAAGCTGTATCGACTTAGGTTCTGACCTCAAAGAGGTACAGAATGTTGTTGATGTTACCTTTGGCAGTATGAGCAATGATATTAATACCTTTGCTAAAAATGCCATTACGCAGTTTGGTTTATCGGAAACCAGTGCCAAGCAGTATAGCTCTACAATGGGAGCTATGCTTAAAAGTATGGGCTTTACTACAAAATCAGCACTGGAAATGTCAAAAAGCATAACGGGACTTTCTGCCGATATGGCATCCTTTTATAATCTTGACAACCAAACGGCATTTGAAAAAATCCGCAGTGGTATAAGAGGTGAAACTGAGCCTCTTAAACAGCTTGGTATTAATATGTCTGTTGCAAATCTTGAGGCTTACGCTCTTTCGCAGGGTATAAAAACTGCATATAATTCCATGACACAACAGCAACAAGCACTTTTAAGATATAATTACCTTATGTCGGTTACGGCTGATGCACAAGGAGATTTTGCAAGGACGTCAAGTGGATGGGCTAATCAGATGAGGATTTTAAAGGAGAATTTTAACTCCTTTAAGGCTGAGCTTGGACAGGCTTTTATTGCGGTTGCAACACCTGTTATTACTGTGCTTAACAGTATTATTACAAAGCTGATACAGGCGGCAACGGCTTTCAGACAATTTATTGATACAATAACAGGCAATACAAGCTCTGAAAGCGCAACAGGTAATCTTGCAGCAGATTTATCTGCGGCGGCATCAGCTGCAGGAGCAGCCGACAACGCTGTTGCAAATATTGGAAAAAGTGCAGAAAAGACAAAAAAGGCTCTTATGGGCTTTGATGAAATAAATATACTTAGTCTTGGAGATGATGAAGATGCGACAGCGGATATATCTCCTGCTATACCTCAGACAGGGGCTAATGTAAATGCTGTTAATCAGTCAATGTCTGGTATAGGCGCAGAGATTAATAAGGTGCTTGACAGTATTAAAAGCAAATATAATGAGCTGCAAACACTATTTAAAAACGGCTTAAATGTAGGCATTGGTGGCAATTATAAGCAAAGATTACAGGGCATAAAAGAGGATTTGCTTGGAATTAAAAAGTCATTAGCGGATATTTTTAATGACCCTGAAGTTATTGCAGCTGCTAATAATTTCATTAAAAGTTTTGCTTTTTCGTCTGGGCAGATTAATGGCGCTGGCATAAGCATAGGAACAACGATTGCTCAGAATATAATTGGCGGAGTTGATAAATACTTAGAGGAGAATGAAGGTTTTATATCTGACAGAATAAAGAGTATTTATGACAGTGCATCCAATATATCATTGCAGGCAGGTAACTTTTCAACAGCTTTTGCAGATGTATTCAGTGTGTTTGGTGATGAAACGGGTCAGCAGATAACAGCAAATATAATAGGTATATTTGGAAATACATTTTTAGGTTTGGCATCTTTAGGATTACAGTTTGGCAGTGGATTGTTTTGGTCTATTACACAGCCATTTATAGACAATAAGGACGCATTCAAGTTAGCTGTTGAAAATACATTAAAGCCAATAGAAACGATTACGGGTACGTTTAAAAAATCTGTAGATGAAACCTTTGCGGCGGCTCAAATAGCATTTGATACATATATTGTACCGATGTTTGACGATTTTGAAGCAGGCACAAGCAGAATGGGAGCCGCTATCCTCGATTGGTATAACAATGATATGTCACCTGTGCTTCAGAATTTAGCGGATGATTGGAAATCCATGTATGAAGAGTCAGTGCAGCCTAACATTAACAAATCCATTAATCTTATTGGCAAGTTTGGGACTATTATAGGTCTGCTTTGGAAAAATGTTGTTACGCCGTTTGTTGAATGGTTTGCAGATAAATTTGGTACAACGATTGCAGATGGTGCGGAAGAGAGCGGCAATTCCATCATTGATTTTTCAAGAAAAGCCAATGATGGTTTGGGGAAATCTCTTGACCTCTTTAACGATATAGCGGATGCAATTATACTGCTGCTCGAAAGTTTTGAGGACTTTCAAGATAACTGGTCTACAGGTATGGACGTAATCATAAACGGACTTAAAGGTGATACAATTAAAAATGTATTAAAGCAGCTTGGCTCTGACATTAAACAAATAACTAAGGACAATGTTAATGGAATTATCGACTATATTAACAAATTTATAAAAGGGATTAACGAAAAGTTGAAGATTGAGCTGCCTGATATTCTTGGCGGCGAAACAATTAATTTTAATATTCCTACAATACAAAAGCTTGCACAGGGCGGCATTGTAAAGCAGCCTACCCTTGCCATGGTAGGTGAGGCAGGTCGTGAGGCGGTTATGCCTTTGGAGAACAATACAGGCTGGATTGATGAGCTTGCAGGCAAGATTGCAATGCTTATTATGTCGCAGGGTAACAGTGGCGGCAGCCATTATGACAATACTCCTATTGAGATTATAATTGAGATAGGCGGTGTTAAATTTGGTAAGGTTGTACTTGACAGCTTAAATGCCCTAAAAAAACAAAATGGCAGACTTAGGCTTGAATTTTAGGAGGTGACTATATGCTGAAAATTAATGGTGCAGATATGCCTACACCTACAGATATGATTTGCACAATCAGTGATATTGACAGCTCCAAAAGTGGCAGGTCAGCGGACGGAATAATGCACAGGGACAGAATTGCGGTTAAAAGGAAGCTTCAGCTTAAATGGAGCTTCCTTTCTGCTGCTGATATGAGCTTATTGCTAAAGGCAGTTAAAGCTAAATTTTTTACGTGTACTTACCCGGACCCCGAATGGGGCACGAGTGTGTCCTTACAATTCTATGTAGGCGACCGCACATCCCCTGTATATACTGTCAAAGATGGTGTTGCAGGCTGGTCAGGATTGGAGATGAGCTTTATTGAAAAGTAGGTGTTTTTATGTACAATGTTTCTGATGATTTTCTTACATCGATTAAGGCTTATGAACGTACTTTAAGATGCAGCCTTATTATAGGAAATAATGAGGTGGAATATTTAAACAAGCTTGAAATTTCTCAGTCAATTTCCAACTCTGACTTTGAAATTGGCAATGTAATATCTGCACAAATGAATGCAGAAATTGCAAATTTTGAGGGGAAATATTCGGGAATTTCTTTTAAAAATCAGAATGTTGAAATAATGTTTACGCTTGAATTTAAAGATGGGACAGAAGAAGATATACCGCTTGGAATTTTTAAAATAGATACTGTTGATACAGAGGATAACATCATATCTTTAAGCGGCTATGATGCAGTAGCTCAGACAGAGGTAGATTATATCCCTGCAGATATATACCCCAATACGGTCAGAGCTGTTGCAATGGATATTGCGGCAGTGTGTGAGCTGGAGTTGTCAGAAGATGCCTTTGTAAATGACAGCCTTATAATCGAAAGTATGCCAGAATGGGGAGATATAACCTGCAGAACAGCATTAGGTTATATTGCAGAGCTTGCAGGTGGCTGTTGGATAGCAGACAGGCATGGCAAGCTTAAATTGATAAGCTATAAAGCACATGCGTATGAAATAAAGCCAAGTGATTATTATTCATTAAAGGTTGCCGAAAGCGATTTTGCTGGTGTCAATACATTATATATTATGAGTGGTGATAAGGAGCTAGCATGGTCGGTTGACGGCGAGTGTGAGTACATAATATCTGATAATCCACTGCTTTGCAATAAAGATATAGCAGAGAGTGCTATAAGTGGTATAAGAGTAGCTATGGCAAAAACAGATTATCGTCCCTATGAGTTGGAGTATAGCTGTAACCCTGCTTTAGATTTGGGTGACGGTATTAGCATAACTGATGTAAATGGTAACACATTTACAAGTGTAATATTAGATAAAACTATCAGCTATGACGGAGGTCTGAGCGGTACACTTGCGGCGTATGCAGATTTAAGCACAACAAGCAAAGGCAGCTGCGGACAGACGTTAAGCGAGCAGGTTAAAACAACTAAAAAGACAGCTGACGAGGCTAAAACTACAGCCGAAACGGCGCAAAAGACAGCCGAGGAAGTAAAAGCTACGCTTGATAATCTTCCCGAAATTGGTGTAACCATAGTAAATGAAAATGTAATTAAATCTGAAACAATGCAATCAATTTGGTGCTTTGCAAGATATATGCTTGTACAGTTTATGGAAACTAATTTTGATGCACTTGATACTACCAAAACATATAAGCAACTGCGTAAGTATATCCGTATTTTTGATGATAACATTAAGGTAATTGAAGCGGAATTAAGCAATAGCGAAACAGAGGACTATAAAGACCCTAACGGTCAAAAGCTCTATTGGACGGCAGTAACGGGTGCCAATGCACATAAGTTTTTTACATATACAAGTCCTTTAACAATAGCTGTATCGGAACGCCCGGAGGGACTTACTGATGCTGAGTTTGAAGAGCTGTATACTGTTAAGGTTAGGAAAACTACTGCTGAATATGTTAAATGCAGTTTAGGCTTTCCGCTTAATTCGAGCGGAACAGGCGAACCTGAGCTGGTATTTGGCACTGGTGACGACAGCGGCAATGGTAAGTATTATTTCGTTAAAGATGCCGATAGTGGTAGATTCGTCTACAAAAGTCGAACGGACGGATTGGAGTACGGCATTGCAATTAAAGATGATGCGCCGTATCTTGTTAAGGCATCAAAATTAACGCAAATGCACCCGATAGTGGTAAGGTCAGACATATCAGACGTATCCGATTTGCAAGTCGGAACAATTATTTTCAAAGAGGCGGTGACGTAAATGTCAATTGAAATTAATACAGCTGCGGATTTTATAGCACTTGCAAATCTTTCAGATGATGCAATAGGCACTGCGGATGCTCCGTTAGAAATAGTTATAAATGACGATTTGGATTTTTCGGATGTCGATGATTTTGGCGGAACAGCAGCGATTTATGCAAATATTTATGGTAACGGACACGTTATAAAAAATATTGCTTGGTCTAAGTTACAGACATTTAATTTTATTACGCTTAACGGCGGCTCTGTATCACAACTAACGTTTGATAATTGTTCGATAACGGTAACAGGGGCAAGTTTATACCTATTTAAATTTACCGTTGCGAGCGGATACGAATTTTCGATGTCAGAAATTATTGTTAAGAATAATTGTATGTTCATTTCCACAACAAGTGATTGTGCATTTTTCTATACATCAGGTACTCTTGGAGGATGCGTGTTTAATTTTTCGAAAATCTTAGTGAGTGGAATATGGAATGCTCGCTATCTATATATGTTACATTGCAGAACATCAGGAACATCATCAAAAACAACAGTATATCGATTAAGACATATAGGAATTAATATAACTGGAACGGGACTATCTTCGAATCCGTATTGTAGAACAGTCTATTCAGGTTCAAATTATACAACAACATATATTACTTATATGTATAATATATCAACTTTGGCAGATTTTATAGGCACAGGAAATGCAGGGCTATGTGCGTTCAGCGGCAGTGGAGGCGGAAATTTGTCATATTGCTATGCATCAATAGAATTATTATCGGAAACTAACTGGAAACAGATAATATATAAGTCAGGAAATGGGACAATAAGTGCATACTGTGTTTTAGCAAACAGTGATAAACTCGGTGACACGTCATATGCTACAGCGACAGCAACAACTGAAGAATTAAAATCGGCTGAATGGCTTAGAAGCCAAGGTTGGGTGATTTAATGAGCATTACAAGAACTTTTAATCTTGAAACGGATACAGGTAGTTATGTTAACTCAACAAGAAACGGATATTACAGGGTTTTAAATGATGGCGAAACCGTTCTGAATAAAATTAAATTTAAACTCGCTATAACTGACTCATCAAAAACAGCTTCCGCAAAACTTAAAGTTTACCATAACAGTACAAATATATTAGATATAACAATTACAAACGATGATTTAACAGGAAACGTATATACGTGGACACCGAACTTGAAGATGAATTGGATGGATTTGCTTGAAATAAGTTTTTCAAGCGGCTCAAACATGACGTACTACTTGAATTCTGATGCATCACAGAATTCATTCGTTTCATGGGTTAAAGGAGCTGGTTCGGGCAATGTTGTGTCTGAGATAACGGCTACTACAGAACAGTTTATACAAATTACAGATGAAAACGACGGTTATCCATATTTACCCGGATATTCGCCAGACAAAAGCATCTTTACAGGATACGACCTACCTAAGCCATTAAATAGCTGGAAGATAGATGCTAATAATAACGGCTATCCTTGGTCGTGGGGATTCGCAGAGGTTGTAGTAGGAGATGCTAATATATTTTTAAAAACAGAAAACGGTTTAATACCACTTACCGCATATTACAAGAAAGATAGTGGTTTGATACCTTTGGTATTTATAAAACAAGTTTAAATCTTATTTAGAATAACATGAAAACAAAAAAATAATGTATCTGCTGAGTAGGTTAGCTTAAAAAGCAGGTACATTATTTTTTTTGTTTCAGTTTTTGACAGCAATTATGCAAAAATTTGACAAATGTAGTGCCAGCTTACAGTTGGTCTATAAAAATGTTGTTTTGTATAAAAAAATTACATTATTTTGTTTAAAACTAACAAAATTTTAAAGTTTTGGTTATTTTTCAACTAAAATTTATTGACAAGTGTGTTTAAGGTATGTATAATTTAATTTAAGATGCAGAGCAAAGCACTGAAAAATATTTAGCTGTGGGGCGCCCTGTGCGGGTGTTTTGCAACTATTTTTTTGCGCTTGCACCACCAAGCTGCATACAACCAATAACATATTAAGTAAAATGCACAGAGGAATTGTATTTTACAATTATTAAGGAGGACTTTTTTATGAATTACGTTGACAGCGTGTTAAGCGAATTAATCGCTAAGAATCCTGCTCAGCCTGAGTTCCACCAGGCAGCTACCGAGGTACTTACAAGCCTTAAGCCTGTAATTGATGCTAACCCTAAGTTCCAGGAGGCAGCTTTACTTGAAAGACTTGTTGAGCCTGAAAGACAGATTATGTTCAGAGTACCTTGGATTGACGATAACGGCAAGGTACAGGTAAACAGAGGTTTCAGAGTACAGTTTAACTCTGCTATAGGACCTTACAAGGGCGGTTTAAGATTTCACCCATCAGTAAACCTTGGTATCATTAAGTTCCTTGGCTTTGAGCAGATTTTCAAGAACTCTCTTACAGGACTTCCTATCGGCGGCGGCAAGGGTGGTTCTGCCTTCGACCCTAAGGGCAAGAGCGATAACGAGGTTATGCGTTTCTGCCAGAGCTTTATGACAGAGCTTTACAGACACATCGGTGCTGACGTTGACGTTCCTGCTGGTGATATTGGTGTAGGCGGCCGTGAGGTTGGCTATATGTATGGTCAGTATAAGAGAATTACAGGTCTTTACGAGGGTGTTCTCACAGGTAAGGGTCTTACATTCGGTGGTTCTCTTGCAAGAACAGAGGCTACAGGCTACGGTCTTGTTT
>CABUWB010000042.1 GCA_902495025.1 uncultured Eubacteriales bacterium | reverse complement strand
CTATAACTATAGGGCCTGAGCCTATAACAAGAACCTTTTTAATTGAATTATCCTTAGGCATTAGTCTTAACCTCCTCAATAATCTTTAAAAATCTGTCAAAAAGCACTTGAGTATCAAGTGGTCCGGGGCTTGCCTCGGGGTGGAACTGTACTGAGTAGATAGGCTTTGTCTTATGTCTGATACCCTCAATACTGCCGTCATTTACATTTACAAAAGTAGGCTCTACATCATCACACAGGTCGCATACAACGTAGTTGTGGTTCTGGCTTGTGATGTAAACCCTGCCTGTCTGCAAGTCCTTAACAGGGTGGTTTCCGCCATGATGACCAAATTTAAGCTTGGTTGTGTTGCAGCCAAGTGCAAGGCTTATAAGCTGATGACCAAGGCAGATGCCAAGTACAGGCTTGCCGCTTTCAATAAGTGCCTTAACCGTATCAACAATCTCTGGTATATCCTTAGGGTCGCCAGGGCCGTTGCCAAGGAAGATAGCATCAGGATTTACGGAAAGAATTTCATCAGCAGAGGTATAAGCAGGGAATACGCTTAATTTGCAGCCCCTCTTTGCAAGGTCTCTGATGATACCATTCTTAATACCGCAGTCAAGCACTGCAAGGTGAGTGCCGCCGCCGCTTACGGTGTAAGGCTCGTCAATTGTAACCTCTCTTACCGCATTTACGTTTGTATATGTGTCAAACTTCTGCTTAATCTGGCTTGGTGTAAGGTCGTCAACCCTTGTTGTGATAATACCCTTCATACAGCCCTTTTCTCTTATTGTTCTTGTGAGCGCTCTTGTGTCAATGCCCTCAAGACCCATAATCTTATTCTGTCTTAAATATCCGTCAAGCTCCATTTCGCAGCGCCAGTTGTTTGGCATATCGCACTTTTCCCTTACGATAAGCGCTTTAAGGAAAGGCTTGCGGCTCTCCATATCGTCAAGGTTAATACCGTAGTTACCTATAAGAGGGTATGTCATTGTAACAATCTGACCTGCAAAGGAAGGGTCGGTTATGGTTTCCTGATAGCCTGTCATACCTGTTGTAAACACAACCTCGCCTACGGTTTCCTTAATATAGCCAAAGGCATTACCCTTAAACTTCATACCGTTTTCAAGTATCAGCTCAGCCTTAATAGTCTTTCGCATATCAAATACATCTCCTTAAATCATTTTTCATATTGATACAAGCCTGTCTTGCAGCAAGAGCAAACTGTGTTTCGTCAGCATAGCAGTCCTTATATTCGTCCTTCATGTGTGCGGCAATAATGCCTCTTGATGAGTTTACTATTGCGCCAATACCGTTCTTGTCAAAGCAGACTGCCAAATCCTCCGCCTTGCCGCCCTGTGCGCCGTAGCCGGGTACAAGGAAGAAGGTGTGAGGCATAAGCTCTCTTAACTTTTTAGCCTGCTCGGGATGCGTTGCACCTACAACCGCACCAACACCGCTGTAGCCCTTTTCGCCCATAAGCTCGCTGCCCCATTTTTCAATGAGCAGACCCATTTTCTGGTACACTGTCATTCCGTCAACGTCCAAATCCTGAATTTCACCGCTGTTTGGGTTAGAGGTTTTTGCAAGCACGAAAAGTCCCTTGTCAAATGCCTTACAGTCCTTAATAAAAGGTGTTACACCGTCAGAGCCTAAGTAGGCATTGATTGTAACAAAGTCCTGTGCAAAGTCGCTGTCAAAGGTATTTTCACCAACGCTTACCTGACCGATATGTGCGTCCGAATAAGCCTCTGCCGTTGAGGAAATGTCACTCCTCTTAATATCGCCTATAACAACAAGACCCTTTTCCTTAGCGTAGGCACAGGTTTTGGCATAAGCCTTTAAACCCTCAATGCCGTAACGCTCGTACATTGCAATCTGTGGCTTAACAGCAGGCACAATATCGAAAACAGCGTCAATAATAGCCTTATTGAACTTATACATTGACTTTGCGGCAGCCTTTTTTGTATAGCCGTACTTTGTGTAATACTTATCAGTAATGTATGCAGGTATATAATTAAGTCGTGGGTCAAGACCTACAACGGTAGGATTGCCCGTAGCCTCAATTTTACTTATCAGCGTATCAATAATCATTACATATCCTCCTTTAACTTTCCGTACTGTGCAACAACCCTGCCACCTACTATTGTGTAAGCCGCAATACCCTTTACCTTTCTGCCATGGAAAGGAGTATTAAGACCCTTGCTGTACATTTTATTTCTGTCTATTGTATATTCCATATCGGGGTCAATTACCGTAATATCGGCATCGGCACCGACTGAAAGATTGCCTATATTACTTCTGCCTAATATTCTGGCAGGGTTTGTACTCATTTTTTCAATAAGCTGGTATGGTGTAAGCCAGCCGCCCTCAACAAGCTCCGTAATGGAGAGTGCAAGCGAGGTTTCAAGACCGGTAATGCCGTTTGCAGCTTTCTCAAACTCGCAGTTCTTTTCATCAATATGGTGAGGTGCATGGTCAGTTGCTATTACCTCTAATATATTGTCCTTTAAAGCCTGCTTCATACACTCAACATCAGCCCTGCTCCTTAATGGAGGGTTCATTTTGTAGTTAGCGTCATATTCGGTAATGTCCTCATCGCATAAGGTAAAGTGATGTGGTGTAACCTCTGCCGTTACCTTAACACCCCTCTGCTTTGCATGTTCAATCAGCTTAACAGAGCCCGAGGTGCTTATGTGGCATAAATGGATAGGCGCACCAACGCTGTCGGCAAGTATCATATCCCTTGATACAATAACCTCCTCACTGTCGTTGCTTATGCCCTTTAAGCCTAAGAGCGCAGCCCTGTCGCCTGCATTCATCTGTCCCTTGCCTGCAAGGTTTCCGTCCTCACAGTGGTCAAACACAGGCATATTGAACATACCTGCATATCTTAAGGCAGTTTTCATAAGTCCTGCATTGGCAACGCTTCTGCCATCCTCGGAGATAGCACACGCACCTACCGCCGCCATTCTGCCTATGTCGGCAAGCTCCTCGCCCTGCTGACCCTTGGTGATTGCACCTATTGGCAGTACGTTTACAACCGCCTCCCTGTCAGCCTTCATCTTAATATATTCAACAATAATCTCGTTGTCGGTAACAGGCTTGGTGTTTGGCATTGCACATATTGTGGTAACGCCGCCCGCAGCAGCAGCCATTGAGCCTGTTTTAATGGTTTCCTTCTTTTCAAAGCCCGGCTCTCTTAAATGTACGTGCAAATCTATAAGACCGGGTGCAACCCACTTGCCCGCAGCGTCAATAACCTCATCTGCCGCCTCTGTAATATTTTCCGCAACAAGCTTAACCTTACCGTCCTCGGTAAGTACGTCCATAAGTGCATCAATACCGTTTGCAGGGTCAAGCACCCTGCCGCCCTTAATTAAAAGCCTCATATTACTTACCTCCTTATGAGTTTGCCTCGGTAAGCAGCTTTAAAATAGCCATTCTTACCGCAACACCGTTTTTAACCTGTACATTTATAACTGAGTTCTTTCCGTCAATAACCTCTGTTGAAAGCTCCACGCCTCTGTTTACGGGGCCCGGGTGCATAATAAGTACGTCCTTTTTAGCGTATTTAAGCGTTTCCGCATTTACACCGAAAAGACTTGAATACTCCCTAAGGCTTGGGAAAGGCATATTCTTCTGTCTTTCAAACTGTATTCTAAGTCCCATAACGACATCGGCATTTGCAATAGCACCCTTTATGTCGCTTGTAACATTTACACCGAGTGATTTCATTGAGCCGCTAATCAGCGTTGATGGGCCTGCAAGCGTTACATTTGCACCAAGCTTGGTAAGACCAAAGGCATTGCTCCTTGCCACTCTGGAGTGCGAAATATCGCCTAAGATTGTAACGTTTAAGCCCTCAAACCTCTTTTTGTACTCCATAATGGTAAATAAGTCCAGAAGCGCCTGTGTGGGGTGCTCGTTTGAGCCGTCGCCCGCATTGACTACGGAGGCATTTACATTTCTTGCAAGCACGTCAGCCGCACCTGTCATCTGGTGTCTTATAATCATTACGTTTATGCCCATCTGGTCGAGCGTTTTGCCCGTATCTATAAGGCTTTCACCCTTGTTTACGCTGCTTGTTGCAACACCTAAGTCCTTTACGATTGCGCCAAGATAATCGCCCGCAAGCATAAACGACATTCTTGTACGGGTTGAATTTTCATAAAACATGGTAACGATACTGCTCTTTTTAAGCTCGTCACTCCTGAGAGAGGGATTGTCAATCTTTTCCTTCATAACCTTTGCGGTTTCAAGGATAGTCATAATTTCGTTTTCGCTTAAATCCCTCAGACCAAGAAGGTCTTTTCTGTTAAACATATCTCCTGCCTCCTCCTGTTATTATAATTGCATCCGAAAAATAATTTTTTCTATCTCAATTACCGATATTATGCCCCGCAGGGCATTAAAAAAGACAATAAAAAGGGCTTTAAAAACACTCTTTCCATTGTCTTTGTTCTTTAAATGAACAGCAAATAAAAATAGAAGGAAAAGGGATAATATTGCGCTTATGAACTTTATATACGCCTGCGATACCCATAGCCGTTTCCTCCTTGCTGTTGTTACTTTGAAAGCAATGATTAATCAAAGCTTTCTTATACTTATCTAAAAGATTGTAACATTTATAAGGGAGCTTGTCAACAAATTCCGTCACAAAATTTCGTATATAGATTTGTGGATTTGAGGTAAAATTTTTGTTTAATTTTATCTGTAAGTTTGGGTTGACAAATAATTGCTGTTTTTATAACTAAATTAATTTTATTAGATTATTTTTCTTGACAATACTAAAAAAATATTTTATAATACGTACAGATGTGCGGCAGCAAGCGTAAGTCCAATCTGGGCTGACGGTCTGCCGCTTATTTTTATCCCCCAAACGTGCAGACAGTTGCCTCTGCACGTTTATTTTATTTTAAAGGAGCAAATAGCAATGGCAACAAACAAAATGGCAGATATGCCCGTTAAAAAGCTGATGCTGTCAATGGGTGTACCAATAATACTTTCAATGGTGCTGCAGGCATTTTACAACATAGTGGACAGTGCCTTTGTAGCAAATATGAGCGAAAACGGCGAGGCGGCATTAAACGCACTTACGCTTGCCTTTCCTTTTCAGATGCTTATGGTTGCAATGGGCATAGGTACGGGCGTGGGCGTAAACGCACTGCTGTCCAAAAGCCTTGGTCAGGGCGATAAGGAGAGAGCGTCAAAGGCAGCCGGCAACGCACTTTTTATGGCAGGCGTGATATTTATAGCATTTGTGCTTTTCGGCATTTTTGGTGTGCGCCCTTATATTTCCTCGCAGACCACAAACAGCCTTATTACCGAAATGGGCGCAGGCTATCTGCGTGTATGCTGTATTTTATCCTTTGGTATAGTGTTTTTCTCCATTTACGAAAAACTTTTGCAGGCAACAGGAAACTCAATGTACTCCACAATAGCACAGGTTGCAGGCGCACTTACCAACATTGTACTTGACCCTATTATGATTTACGGTCTTTTAGGCTGTCCCGAATTTGGCGTAATGGGTGCGGCTTACGCAACTGTAATAGGACAGATTGTATCCTTTGCGCTTGCGCTTTTCTTCCATTTAAAGGTAAACAAATCCGTATCCAACGAGCTTAAATATATCAAGCCGTCCCTGCACGTTATAAAGGCTATCTATGCAATAGGTCTGCCTGCAATTATCGCACAGGCGCTTATGTCGGTTATGACCTACGGACTTAATATCGTGCTCGGCGGTGTCAGCGAGGCTATGGTTACCGCTTACGGACTTTATTACAAGATGCAGCAGTTCATCCTCTTTGCTGCCTTTGGTCTGCGTGACGCAATAACGCCTATCGTTTCATACAGCCATGGTATGGGCAATAAGGAGCGTATTAAGGACGGTATAAAATACGGTATGCTTTTCACACTTATAATTATGGTGGTCGGTCTTGCCGCAATTGAGATTTTTGCCGATCCGTTTTCCGTACTTTTCGGACTTTCGGGCGAAACACGCTCGCTGTGCATTGCAGCTATGCGCATTGTATCTGTCAGCTTTATTTTTGCAGGCATTAATATCGCTTTTCAGGGCGTATTTCAGGCACTTGACGGCGGTTTACAGTCGCTTGTGGTTTCACTTTGCAGACAGCTTGTGTTTATATTTCCGCCTGCAATACTTTTTGCAAATATCGCAAAAAATAACCCTGCCCTCTCATGGACAGTGTGGACGTCCTTCCCTATTGCCGAAATTGCGTCAGCCGTTATTGCAGCAATTCTTTTTGCGGGGATTTATAAGAGGATAAAATAAACTTTTTGTATTTTTATTGCAAAATATATCGAAAATGATATAATGTAATAAACATCTACAGAAAGTGAAATTACTCCAGTGTATATAATAGGAAAAATAGATATATCAATTTATAGTTGTGTGACAAATGACATAATTACCGAAGATGTAATTATTACTGATGAGAGAATTCAACATATTAAAGAGCGACATCCAAACGATTTTGAAAGATATTGCTCTTATATTTCATATATGTTGGAAAAACCTGATTACATTTTCCAATCAGACAGACCGAATACCGCATTTGTTATGAACAGCTTTACAGATAATGGCAAAAATTTTGCACTAATATTACATTTGCAAACATCATCCGATGACAGCAGATACAAAAACTCCATTATTACTTTTCTAAAAATTTCGGATAGAAAGAAAGCTAAATATTTAAGAAACAAGAAAATTCTTTACAAATCCGAATAATTTTATTATAATTAAAGTAAGATAAGGATAGGTTATTTGAGGTGGTAAATTTCGTGTCGACCACACGCCGATGGTATGACAGGGGTAACCCGAGAGATGCAGGAGCAGGCACGCCTGCCAAATAACCAAGTCCTTATACAGATGCCGCTTAATCGTGAGATTAGGCGGTATTTTTTTATTAAAAAGTGTAAATACACAATTTACGCTGCAAAATCGCCAAAATTTTTTACAAAATATCAAATTGCAAATTTGTGTAAAATGTTATATAATGTTTAAGTAAAATTCTTTGGTGTTACAAAACACCTGTAATATGTGTTTGCAAAGGAGATTTATTATGGACGACGTACGTAAAAGCCCTATTGGCAAGCTCGGCCTTATCGGTATGAAAGGCTGCGAGGAAATTACCGACAAAATTGACGGTTTCCTGCTTGAATGGGCAAAAGAACGTAACTTAGACCCCGACATTACAACCTTTAAGATTGCCTATCAGTGCCCACGTTTCAGCTCGGGTGAGGCAAAGGCGGTTATCACCGAGTCTGTAAGAGGCTTTGATGTATTTATTGTATGTGATGTATTCAACTATGGCGTTACCTATAAAATGTACGGTATGGAGGTGCCAATGAGCCCCGACGACCATTACGCTGACCTTAAAAGACTTATTGCTGCTATCGGCGGCAAGGCTAAGCGTATCACCGTAATTATGCCTATGCTCTATGAGTCAAGGCAGCATAAGAGAAACGCAAGAGAGTCCCTCGACTGTGCCATTGCACTGCAGGAGCTTAACAATATGGGCGTTGACAATATAATCACCTTTGACGCTCACGACCCACGTGTGCAGAACGCTATTCCGCTCAGCGGCTTTGAGAATGTACAGCCTTTCTATCAGATGATTAAGGCACTTGTTAATAATGTACCCGATATTGAGTTTGACAAGCATAAGCTTATGATGGTTTCACCCGATGAGGGCGGTATGGGCAGAAGCATTTACTACGCTTCCGTACTGGAGCTTGAAATGGGTATGTTCTATAAGAGGAGAGATTATTCCGTTGTAATTAACGGTCATAACCCTATCATCAGCCACGACTTCCTCGGCGACAGCGTTGAGGGTATGGACGTTATCATCGTTGATGATATGATTTCCTCGGGTGAATCCCTTATTGACGTTAGCCGTAAGCTCAAAGAGAGAGGCGCTAAGAGAATTTTCGCTTTCATCAGCTTTTCACTCTTTGTTGACGGTCTTGAAAAGTTTGATAAGGCTTATGAGGAAGGCTATTTTGAAAAAATCTTCTCAACCAATATGGTTTACGCTAAGCCAGAGCTTTTACAGAGAGAGTGGTTTGTTCAGGCTGACATGAGCAAGTATATGTCCCTTATCATCGATACCCTCTACTGGAATAAGACTATGGCTGACCTGCTTGACCCCGTTAAGAGAATTAAAAAGTTCCTTGCTAATAAGGGTAAGCTGGTTAAGCATTGATATTGAATATTTGTATATTAAAACACCGCAGGTTTACCCTGCGGTGTTTTTACTATAAGTGTTTATATACCTGACCACGATTATCAATGTCAATAACGTCTATAACGTATGTATCATCATATTTATCATAAATAATGCGAAAATCATTGACACGTAATCTGTATTTGTTACTGAAACCTTTTAATTTTTTTATATCCTTGCCGTCTGGAAGCTGCTTAATTGCATTATACAGCTTTTGCTGTACGTTTTTAGGCTGTTTTCTGATAAATTTTTCGGCAGATTTTTCAAGCTTAATGCTATACATCTAAATCCAAATCCTTAGCCAGTTCTTCAAGAGTTATGGTCGTGCCATCATTTATTTCTTCAGCCTTGGCAAGCATTTTCAAATCCCATTCGTCAGGCTCGGTTTCTTCAACATCTGTAAGCATATTTTTAATGCCATTTAAAACATCTATAACATATATTAATTTATATTCGGGTATCTGATTGATTATATCAATCGCCTTTTCTTTATTTGACATATTGTATCACCTCATAAATATATTATACTTTAATCAGAGGTCAATATCCTCCAATGCCTGAGCAAAACTGGCATATCTTTTTGCATTCGGGTCATGGCTTATTTTTTTTGCTTCTTCCATAGCCTCAATAACCTCAGGCTTATATCGTGGCAGTTCCACCTTAAAAGGTAATCCTTCCTGCAAAACAGCCTGCCTTAAAAAAATATTTACTGCACTGGACATATCAAGCCCAAGCTGATTAAACAGCTCAACTGCTTGTTTTTTTAAATCTTCATCAATTCTTATTTGAGTTGGTATTGTTGCCATAATAAAACCTCCTTTTAATTTATTTTATTACAAAAGGTTTACGTTGTCAATACTACACAAACAAAAAAGACAATAAAAGAATTTCCACTTTTATCAGCTTTTCATTCTTTATTGATATTCTTAAAAAGTTACTTGCAAATAAGGATAAATCGGTCAAACATATATTTTGAATATTTGTATGTTAAAACACCGCAGGCGAACCTGCGGTGTTGTTATTAAGCTGCCTGTATAATAAAACACTTATATACTTATATACTTACATACTTTAAATTTATTATTGAATATGCTGCCCTAACCATTCCAGCTTTTGCCTACTGTCTTTATAGTTGTAAGCAGCTAAAGCTTCAAAATAAGGGACAGCACTCTTATAAAGTGCCGGTCCTCTGTTCATATATGTAACACCTGTGTTATAAAGCATATATTTTGAATTTTCAAGCATTTCAGCAGAGTTTGCAAAACTACTAAGCTGGTGAAACTTTTTCGCCGCCGATATATAATCAGCAATATTATAACTAAACATTGCACTTTTATAATTCATCTGGTTTTTGCAGGCCCGTTCCATTTCTATGCTATTGTTATAATCACCAAGCTCCAAATAATATGAGCGTGCCTGTTCATATTCACCTTTATTATAAAGCTCATTTGCATATCTATAATTAATATCTTTAACTTTATCAGCAGAATCCTTATAATTACCAAGCTCTGAATAATATGAACGTGCCTGTTCATATTCACCTTTATTATAAAGCTCATTTGCACATATATAATTAGTATCTTTAACTCTATCAGCAGAATCCTTATAATTGCCAAGTTCTACGAACAATTCAACAGCACTTTGATAATTTTTATTAGCCAAAAAATCCTCAGCAGCTTTATATTTGTTTGCTTTTTGCGCATTTTGGGAAACTATATAGCCACTTAATGACACAACAATAAGCACTGCAATAATTATGCAAAGCCTCTTTTTGTTTGCAGCAGCCTTTTCCCTGCGCAGCTTTTCCTCGGCGTCACGCTTTTCCTTTTCGATACGCTCCTTTTCAGCTTTTTCGGCTGCCAGCCTTTCATTTTCCGCCTTGACCTTTACAAGCCTTTCCGCCTCTGCCTTTTCCCGCTCTATACGCAGATTGTTCTGCTTTAAAAGATAGTTTTTGTCTGATATTTTTGCCAGTGTTTCAAATTTTGTACCGCACATACAGCAGTTTTCAGCATTGGCTGTATTTGCCTGTCCACAGGTACACTGCCAGTACGTATCAGCTTTAACAAATCCCTTTTGACAAGGAACATTAGCTTTTTTTGCTTCAATATAAAATTGATTAAAAAGCTCTCCATATACAGCCTTTACAGATGCCTGTTCGGGCAGTATTATACCAATTTTGTTTTCGTCATTTCTCCATACGGTTTCATCGGTAAATACAATCTTTTGAACTGCAATCTTGATACTGCCAACTAAATTTGAATTAACCTCAATAGGCTGATTATTGCCAAAGCTCGCTTTTGCCGATGCTTTTACATTTGCATACACAACATCATTTATTGTAAGCAAATAATCTCCTGCGTCATCATAGCATACAATACTAGCCCACATTGATT
>CABUWB010000041.1 GCA_902495025.1 uncultured Eubacteriales bacterium | reverse complement strand
AGCTACTACAACTTTGACGATAATCCTGAAGTTATTAAGGACGGTACTAGTGGTATTACTTACACAGTTACTACTAAGGACGGTACAGTTTCTGATGCTTTAACAGCAATAGCATCTATTGTAAATGGTGTTTTATTCCTTAATGATGCATCTTCAACTGATACTGTTAAGGCTACATTACCTTTAACTGAAAAAACTTCCGGTACTGTTACTTATACAGCTAAGATTACTCCATCTGTAGCATCTACTAACTGGACTATTGTACAGCTTAACGGTGTTAAGGCTGACGATAGAGAGGGTGAGGTGTTAGGTGTAAGAACAGACACAAGCAAGAACTACGGCATAAGAGTAAATGCAGGTTCAGCTATAACATCTACAACTGCTGCATCTGCTGCAAATGCTCAGGCTGCATTAGTAATAACTGTTGACTTTGATAATGATACTGCAACATTTAGCGTAAATGGTTCTGCTCCTGTTACTGTAACAGGTGTAGATGCTAAGTCTATTACATCTATGTCTTTCCAGACAGCTGTAGCTGCAAGAGATTTAATAGTTGATGATGCAGGTATTACAGATAAGGTTATTTAAGGTTCTACTGAACCTACTTCAGAGTATGCAACATAAGCTCCTCAATAATATAAATAAATGATTTGTGGTATTTGGGGGCTGTAAAAAAACAGCCCCTCAATTTAGGCTCTGATTACAATCGTGCTCAAAGCCTCTTAAAAAGCACCCTACTTGATGTAAGATGCTTTCAAAATGTGTTGTTGTTATGCTTTTTTCTGACGGTTTCTTTGAATAACGGAGCATTTAAATGCTTTCATCATAGCAGGTGAAAGCTCTTTGCAGTCCTCGTCAAATGTGATAGGCTCCTTTTTTGCTTCCTCAATTTCCGCTAACTGCTCATTTGTTGCCTTTTGGTTTGGCTCAATAGTGTACGTCCTCATCATAATACAGTCTCCTTTCTGCGCTTGTTGCTAATCTTGCCGAAATTAAGCGGATTACATCCTTTCTTTCTGTAAAAACAACAAACAAAATTTCCCCAACTTTTCCTATTGCAATAAAACGATCCTCGTCTATACTATGCTCAAAATCAAACATTTCTATATAATTAGGGTCATTAAATACAAGTGCTGCTGTTTCAAAAGAAATTTTATGTTTTGCCTTATTGATAGCATTTTTATGTTCGTCCCATTCAAATTTCATGAAGCAAAATGCCTCCTTCTTCACACAAATCTTTCCATTGCATATTTCGCTCTTTCAAGATTTGTGCCAATTTATAGGATACAATAATTATTATCCCTCTATTTACGCCTTCATTCTATCACAATTTATTGTGTTTATCAACATTCAATTCCACTGCACATATTTAGAACGTGCAAAATCATTCATAGCGAATATGGATAGTCTGATGAAACGATGCAATGATTAGTGGGATATTATGATATATACCAAAGATATAAGGTACTGCACTTAAACTATTGAACCGCCGTGTGCCGAACGGTACGCACGGTGGCGTGAGAGGTCGGCTACTCAACTAATGGGTAGCCTCCTACTCGATTAAGAGATTTTGTTGAGAGATAAATTTTGATTTGTCATTTTCTTATAAATAATTACGATACAATCTGTATATAAAGTTGAAAGATAATGTAGTATTTAGAATACACACTCCCTCAAGGAAAACAACAATGAACGGAGTGTCAATGTCAAATCATGATGGTCAGCATCTTCTCTATGCTCATACAAATAATCGAGAGTATAAAGTACAGCTGTTTTACTTACAGCTGATTTTGAAAATGAGTGTTTCCCTAGCTTAACATTTTGATTTTTTTGTTGTATCCTGCAATAATAGCTGATATATCTTTTGCATCTATATTAACATAGGAAAGAATGTCCTCTATTTTGCTATTGTCAGGCAATAAATCAAGGTCTATGTTGTTATAATCTCTGACATACTTTAAAACATCCAATTCTATACTCTTGAAACTTGAAACCTTGATGTTTGTTAAATCGTCATACATAGGCTGTTGAGGATTATTCCAAAACATGCTGTTGCCACAATCAAATATAGGGGCAATGTCTACAAACTTTAATGTTTTTGAATCTCGCAGTACACCAAAGTTATTGTAATGCCTATCTGTGTTTGTTATAACAAAATCTGTCAAAATCTGATATTCAAGGAAGCTCCTTACATAATCGGTATCTAATCCGTTTTCACTGCATACGCTTATAAAGTGTTCATAATCAGATACATCATTCCTTTTTTTGGAAGAATTTATTATTTCATAGGCTGATATAAATTCAGTATTTATGTCTGTAAAGTTTTTGCACATACATCCAACCTTATTTTTGTTTTCGGTTGACAGCTTGCAAAACTTATATGCAACATAAGGGAATTTATTTTGTTTTTTATGAATTAATGTTGCTATAATTTCGTTGGCGCTTTGTTGACTGCTGTTTCCATAATTGCCTTTTATAAGAATTCTGTTTCCATCAGGGTCTATTATCCACTTCTTTTCGAGTTCACCCTGCAAAGACGAGCCGGGATAAAATGTAGTGGCATTTCTTAAATCAACAGCAGACTTGTTAAATTTACGGGTTTCTACACTTTCCTTAAAATCATTTTCATAGAGGTTAACAGTACTCCAATCTAGGGCACTGTCAATAGGCTTTATCCAATAATGGTCTGTAAGACTTAACCCGAGATTTTGTACTAACAAACTTTGTGTAGTCGGTATATCCTCTGATTGAAGTATTCTTTTAATGTTTCCTTGACTAATAGGCACAGCTCTCCTTGCCCACCACTTTTTCAACTCATCGGTAGATTTTCTCGCGCCTAAAGGTAACAAATCGGCTATACCATTTAATGATACTTTATTTATATTTCCGCCTATATTGTCTATAGACATAGTTACGACCACATCATCTCTATGCATAAGATAGAATATATTGTTACTCATGCCATAAAACCTCCCCTATACCTTTAAATTCCTCATTAAACTCAATATCTTTTATATACTCTTCCACCATCAGTTCTACTGCGTCTTTCAGCCATTTCAATGTGTTTGCTGTAAATAGTGCGTTAAAAGGCAGCATAACTATATTGCCTTTGTATATAAACTCAATATAACAGGCATTATCAATAAATTTCCATTTGGTATTAATCTTAAATTTTTCTAAAAAGATGTTTTCTCTTTCAATTTCTTCATTTGTTAGTTCGTTGTAAGGGTTGGGTGTTGCTTTTTTGTTAATGCTTAACAGATTATCTTCAATCAGGTCTTCTATTCTACAACCTAAGGCTAAGCTGAATTTGTAAAGTGTAGTTGCATTTGCGCTGGATAAATTTTTGTGTCCCTGTTCATAGTCCTGTATAGAGCGATAACTTATTCCTGTCATTTCGGCTAATTCTTTTCTTGTTATATTTTTGCTTTCCCTTATTTTCTGTAATAACATATATACACCTCCGCTGGTACATTAATGTATATTAGTATTATACGCTTATTTGCGTATAAAATCAATGGCTACAATGCAAGTATTCAATAATACATCAACTGTTCCGGGTGGATTCCTTATTAAAAGGTCGGATTTGGCTTGTGACAGCAAGCTCTTGAAAAAATTGAACAAAATAAGGCGATGGTTCGCCAAGCTGATAAAAAGATTGAATATGTCGCACAGCAAATGAAATAGGGAAAATATAGTTAATCATCATGGGTAATGCCTAAGCGATGAGGGTTTACTAAAAATGCTCTGTTTGACTCGTTGCCGTGGATATAACCCGTAAATGGACAGGTTATATCCAGGATTGGAGCGGGTGTGTGATTATTAATGTTATTAACCTTTTGGTGCTTTGTGATAATTTACGGAGCTGACTTTATCTGTTGCGGGGTCAAAGATTATAGTTATAAATCCCTTGTCGCCTGTCTCCTTGCCGAAAGAAACAGACTCAATACCTCCAGTTTTTGACCATGTTCCGTCTTCTGCGAAGATGGATTTTCCAATGGTTTCTGCAGAGGATTTACTGTCACCTGTGTGTATTCCGAAAATGCTGTATTCGGACTTTGCATTAGCGGTCTCCCTCAGTCGCACCGTGGTAACAACATCATCTTTGGTAGTCAGGGAAAATACCTCCTTAGAATTGCCGCTGCGTTCAAATACATATTTATATTCATCAATATTGCTGAATTTTTGTATGACATTTTTTTCGGTGGGTTGTTGAGAGGCTTTATTCAATACAGATTCCTTTACCAGCATTGCATGGGAAAGGTCTTTGTCGGAAAAGTCATATTTTGGTGAGCTGCCGCATCCTGCCAAAATAGCTGTCGCCATAACTGCCGATAGGATAATATTTTTGATTTTCATAGTCAATCCCCCTATAATAAAAAAATAAAATGTTGTGTCAACAAGGTTATATATAATTGCGTGCCTGTATGAGCCGATTATATGTAAATGGTAACACTTATCTGCGCTTTGCAACACGTGCGCCTGCCTCTATTGCCTCGTTTGGACAGACTAACACGCATAAATGGCAGCCCACGCATTTATCGGGCTTTAAAACAGGTCTGCGCTCTTCGCCAAAGTCTATAGCCTGATGACCGCCGTCCATACAGCTTATGTAACAGCGTCCGCAGCCGATACAGTTGTTTCTTATAAATTTAGGATAGGAGACAGTGTCCCTGTCAAGCTCTGCCGCCTCAACGATATGCGGTATTCCTTTCCCTACCAGCTCATCTAAGCTGTTATAATTATTTTCTGCAAGAAAGGCTGATAAGCCGTCAATTAAATCATAAATAATTCGGTAGCCGTACTCCATAACGGCTGTTGTTATCTGTACATTTGTACAGCCAAGGGCAATAAATTCGGCGGCGTCATGCCATGAGTATATACCGCCCATGCCCGAAATGGGAGCATTGTTCAGCCTGCCGCAAACTGCTAAATCGTGTATAAATCTCAAAGCTATGGGTTTAACGGCACGTCCCGAATATCCCGATATAATGGATTTGCCGTTGACGGACGGACCCGGTTCAATTTCGGGCAGCTCAAAGCCTGTAATGGATTTTATGGTGTTTATGGCTGCAATGCCGTCAGCACCATTTTCTATGGCTGCAATAGCGGGCGGCTCGATGCTTGTAAGGTTTGGTGTCATTTTGGCAAGTATGGGCAGGTGCGTGCCTTTGCGTGTGCAGGCAATATAATGCGCAACCAGCTGGGGGTCTGTGCCTATATCCACACCCAGACCGTCCTCTGTCATATTAGGACAGGAAAAATTGCACTCTATAATATCACAGCCTACCTCGGTGCAGCGCTTTGCAATATGAGTCCACTCCTCGTCGGTGCTGCCCATAATGGAGGCAACTATTACCTTGTTTGGGAAATCCTCCTTAAGGCGCTTTAAAATAGCCAAGTCCTCCTCTAAAGTGTGCTCTGATAACTGCTCTATGTTGCGAAAGCCTGCAAAGGGCGACCCCTTTTTGCCTAAGACCGAAAAGCGTGGCGATGCCTCTTTAAGGTTAAACATACATATTGTTTTGTAAACAATGCCTGCCCAGCCCATGCTTAATGCCCTTGCGCACATTTCATAGTTTGAGGCAACCACAGATGAGGAGAGGAAAAACGGATTTTCGCATTTTATGCCGCAAAATTCTATGCTTAAATCAGCGTGAGCTGTGTGCTGCGGCGGTAAATTGAGGGCTATGCTTTTTATCGGTACAGTGTTTATGCACACCGATTCACATGGTGCATCGCAGTCTTTGCATAAATCGGTGCTGATATATCTGCCTGCGCCTTTTTCGTTGCTAAAGCGTATGGACTGCAGCATGCCCGACGGAGTTTGCTTGTGCCTGCATGCCTTGTTGCATGGTGCGTCTGCACAAAGTAAGCATTTAGCGTTTTCGTTTGTCAGTTTCATAAAAATCACCCCTTGGTTATGATAATAAGATGTATGGTTATAATTGGTGTCAATGAATTGTATTGGGGATATAGTTTGTTTACAACTCGGAAAATGAATTGCAATTACCGTATTCTAAAACTATTGTAACATTTTTACAAAAAATATCAACATATGTAAATAAATTTAATTTTTTGCTAAGTGGGTAGTGAAAAGAGAAAATCTAATAAGGTGTAAAATTCATTGATGCATTTTGGGAATTTTGTGAGTGTTAAAAAGCGAAATCGGAACATTTTGTGAATAATATTGAGTTAGATTGACAAAAATCTGATATGGTGGTACAATTTAAATATATAATAACAATAGAAGGGTGGTTAATATGAGTAATCATAAGGTCCGTTTAACCAATATTTCCATACAGAATTTTAAGAATGTTATTAATGGTGAATTAAATTTAACAAACAGCAGAAGAGAATACAACGCAAGTATTTTGGGTTTATATGGTCAGAATGGTTCGGGAAAGACAGCACTGATTGATGCAGTACAATTATTGAAATATGTGCTGTGTGGTATGCCTATACCTAAAACATTTGCGGACTATATTAATGTTGGTTCAGATTATGCAGCTATTAAATATACATTTGATATATTAACTACTATAGGTAAATATAAAGCTTTTTATGAGCTGTATATAAAAAATGAATCAGATGAAATTGCCAATAATATGGAAGTTAATGTTAGCAATTACGAAAACTATAAGACAACGATATATCACGAGGTACTTAGCTATTCCTTTGAAAATGATAAAGAAAGAATACGTAAAAGTCCATTAATAGATACTGATTCTACAGATGTATTTGTGCCTGCAAAGAAATATGAATGTCTGCTTGGAAAAGATAAAAAGCAAGAAACGGATTTACTTGTCGCAAAAAAAATAGCAGTGTCTACCTCAAGGTCATTTGTTTTTTCAAAGGAACTTATGACAGCAATCAGAAAAAGAAGGGTAAAAGGAACGGAATTCCAAAGGCATTTAACTTTAATGGAAAAGCTTGTTGCGTATGGCAATTTTGAATTGTTTATTATTAATACAAGCAATGCGGGTATGATTAGTATGAATACATTGCCATTAGCCTTCAAATATGAGGATAAGAATACTGGTACTATGGGTAATATGGTACTGCCGTTAGAAACGTCAGTTCCTGTGCCAAAGGCTGCTGTTCAGGTGATTGAAAAAATAATTGGTGATATGAATGTTGTTTTGACACAGATTATTCCGGGGTTGACAATTAGTATTAAAAATCTGGGGTCCCAGGTTTTATCAAATGGTGAAATGGCAAACAACATACAGTTTATGTCAAATAAGAACAGTAAAGAGATTCCTTTGAAGTATGAGTCAGAGGGCATTAAAAAAATTATTTCTGTTTTGCATTTGCTGATTGTGCTTTATAATCAACCATCTATTACAGTTGCTATTGATGAACTAGATTCAGGAATTTTTGAGTATCTGTTAGGTGAAATTTTAAGGATTATTTCTGAAAAGGGCAAGGGACAGTTGATTTTTACATCACATAACCTAAGACCTTTAGAAACTCTTGACAAAGGGTTTATTGCGTTTACTACCACAAATCCTTCTAAACGATATATCCGTTTAAGCAATATAAAGGAAAATAATAATTTACGTGATTTTTATTTCCGTGATATTGTGTTGGGTGAACAGAGTGAGGAACTTTATAGTCAAACCAATAATGCGGAAATTGCACTGGCATTCAGAGAGGCTGGTGAGACTTGTGGCTCGTAAGAAGATTGTTTATGTAATTGTGGAAGGTCCTTCAGATGATACAGCGCTTGGTGTAATTCTGAATCGTATATATAACAAAAATAAGGTGCACATTGAAATTACTCATGGTGATATAACTTCGGATTTATCAACAAATTCTTCTAATATTGTTTCTAAAATCGGTAATATGATTAATGCTTATATTAAAGCAAATCACTTTAAGAAAGGTGATTTTCAGGAGGTTATTCATTTGGTAGATATGGATGGAGCTTTTTCGCCTGATGATTGTATTAAAAAAGATGATACTGCATCTAAAGCATTCTATACGTCAAATGAAATATATACGGATAAACCTGAAAATATCATATTAAGAAATCGGAGAAAACGAGAAAATTTGGATAGGATTTGCTTGCTAAGCAAAGTGTGTGGGGTTATTCCGTACAAATGTTATTATATGTCGTGTAACCTTGACCATGTTCTTTATAATAAACAAAATAGCTCGGACGATGAAAAAGAAAATGATGCTTATGCCTTTGCCAAAAAATACAGAGATAATTTGGCAGGATTTATAGATTTTATATTAAATTCGAATTTTTCTGTAACCGAAGATTTTAAAAAGTCATGGCAATTTATAAAAGAAGATAAGCACTCTCTTGAAAGATATTCAAATTTCGGAATATGTTTTAAAGATATGACAGAAATATTGGATGTATACGAAAATATGCTATGATTATCTTAGAAATAAATAGACAATATAATTATTTTAAATGTGTCATAAACGCCTTAGTTATCATCTGTAGATAATTAAGGCGTTCATTACCTAAAAGATATATTGAATTAAACAGCTATATACGATGTATTCCTTCCTTTACCTGATTTTTTGATAAATCCCTGCTGCTCAAGCGATTTAAGGATATTTATGCATGTGGTTTGTTTCAGGTTAAATTCTTTTTGGAGCAGCTTTCTGGTAGAGTAAGGGTTGTTGACTATATATTTTAAAATGTCGTTATACAGTTCATTGGTGGTGCTTTGTGAAATAGGTTTAGGCTTTTGGCAGTTTCGGTTTGGCAGTGTAACCCTGAAGGCTGCGTTTGTAATTGTAAAATCAGCTTTGACACCGTAGTTGCTACAAGCCTTTTGTATCTTGCGTATACCAGTACCATAGGCTTCAATATATTCAAGTCTGAAAAAAATATTTGCCAGTTTTTCATTTCTCGGCTGAGAAATACCTGTATATATATCCTCTGCTTCAAGCCCTGGAACAAGTCCGCCAAGGGAAACAAATTCCATTCTATCAGAAAATACGGAGATTAAGGTGCTTCCGCTGAATGAATAATCACGATGCACAACGGCGTTCAATAAAGCTTCTCTGATGGCTTCATTTGAATAATCGGGGGAGTCTATTCGATTAAGTCCTTCAAAGGTTGACCTAAGATGGTTATTCAATTCAATAAACGAGTATGCTTCCTCAATCTGCTTGAATATTGAGCCTTCAAACTCTCTTCTTGTGATAAATTCTTCTTTTTCGGTGCCGGCGAATACAGCAGCCTTGATAGTGTGCTGACATTGGTCGGAAAGCAGCAGCCCGAGGTTTGTGTATATGCCGTCATTGTCTGTAATGCCTAAAGTTCTTTTTTGCTGTGACCCAAATTCCAAATTTTTCTTGTTAAATGCCTTTTCGGCTGCCTCAAATGTTAAATCCTGATTTAAGCTGCGGATTTGCTCAAAGCATTTGCCGTCTGTTTCAGAAATCATATTTATTATTGCGGTTTCTGTTGCGGGTATTGAGGTGTTGCCAAGCCTTATATATACGCCATTGGGCTTTAAACCCTTATCGCTTAAGTAATAGGGCTGTTTTGGACCATGCTGTGTGGTTAGCTTTATAATATCTTTTCCATCAATCTTTTCTAACGATATTTCTGTTAGAATGGTTACATCGGGTTTAATTCCGTCATGCAACATGGATGAAAGTTGTTCGCATTGCTTTTGAGCATTACTTATGCCTAACACGTCTCCCGAGTCAGAAATGCCTATATAAACAGTGCCGCCCTTTGTATTGGCGAAAGCGACGACTTCTTTTTTTATATCTGGCGTAAGATTGGCTTTTAATTCAAGTGTATCTGATTCTATAAACATAACATCACCTCTTTCTAACGTTAGAATAACATAATTGCGTTAGAAAGTCAATAAGAATGATATTATCTGTTTACCAATACAGCTATTGATTTTAGGTTAATATTTTTGTATAATCAACTAAATAAACAAATGCAGCGGGGCATTTCCTAAATTGGAAATGCCTTATTTTTTTGAAGGGAGATATTATATGAGGAAAGTAAAGGCTGCCGCAGTGCAGATGAGCTGCGGCTGGGACAGAAATGAAAATATTGCAAAAGGAGAAAGGCTTATCAGAAAGGCTGCGGAGCAGGGAGCAAATATTGTGCTTTTGCAGGAGCTTTTTGAAACCCCTTACTTTTGCCAGAAACATAAATTTGACTACTACGATTTATCGACAGAACCAGAGGATAATCCTGCAATAAAGCATTTTCAAAAGCTTGCGGCGGAGCTTGATGTGGTTATACCTATAAGCTTTTTTGAAAAGGCAGGCAATACTTGTTTTAATTCTGTGGCAGTAATAGATGCTGACGGCAGTGTAATGGGTATATACAGAAAGACCCACATTCCCGACGGTCTGCCTTACGCTGAAAAGTTTTATTTTACACCGGGAGATACGGGTTTTAAGGTGTGGAACACAAAATATGCCGCAATAGGAGTGGGAATTTGCTGGGACCAGTGGTTTCCCGAATGTGCACGCTCAATGGCGCTTATGGGTGCCGAGCTGCTGTTTTATCCTACGGCAATAGGCTCTGAGCCTACGCTGGAGCTGGACTCTATGCCCCACTGGCAAAGATGTATGCAGGGGCATGCGGCGGCTAACATAATGCCTGTTATTGCCTCAAACAGAATAGGCAAAGAGGT
>CABUWB010000040.1 GCA_902495025.1 uncultured Eubacteriales bacterium | reverse complement strand
TCTCTGATATTCAAGCCCTTTTTGGGCAAATATTTTTTCAAGTGCAGAGTGCACGGCTTCGGCACAGCCCTTGCCGCCAAACTCAAAAACAAGCTGACCGCCCTGCTTTAAATTTGAGGCTATATTTTTTATAAGCTGCTCCTGCTTATCGGCATCAATCCAGTGGAAAACTGCATTTGAGAAAATAACGTCAGCCTTTTTGTCAAGAGTAAAGTTGGTGGCGTCGCCCCTGATAAAGGTGATGTCGGGGTTAGTCTGTGCTGCCTTTTCAAGCATATCATCAGAGGCATCAATGCCTATAACCTTATATCCCCTGTCAGCAAGCTTTTTTGCAAGTGCGCCGTTGCCGCAGCCGAGGTCAACTGCAAGGCTGCCCTCGGGAGCGTCAATAAGTGCAAGCACGTCCTCGCCGTATTTATAAACAAAGTTAAAGTTATCGGTATAATCGTTTGAGTTCCATTGTATGTTCATTATTATTCCTCACAAACATAATATTTACCCGGCTTGTCTAAATCAACATACACCCTTATCGGCTTGCCCTGTGTAAACGGCGGTTTGCTTGGGTGAAATGAGTGCGAGCGGAATTCATACTCAGTGCCGTTGTTGTCGTGGCAGGTAACAACAAGCTCATGATAACGCACGTTGTTTACCCTTGTGCCCGAATTTCTTTCGATAAAATCATCGGCAAAAATATATTTGTCCTCTGCAATAAGGCGGTTTATGTATGCTGCAAGCCTTATCTGACTGATTAACAGAGCATAGCCTATGCCGCCGAAAATAAGACCGAATATGGCAAGTATAATACATTCTATAGCACTTGTTGACAACAGATGACTGGGGTTTCCCGGTTCGTAATAAACGGTTACCTCGCCGCCCTCTTTCATTGTGATGTCATAGTAGTTAAGCACGTTTTGGTATGTAAAGCCGTCTACTGTGTAGGTTACATAAACCCTGTGGTGCGATGTTCTTTTTCCGCTTGCGGAGCGGGTGTAGTATGTTTCTATCTCATTAATAACTGCCTGTGTATGCTCTGCTGTCTGCTTGTACTGAATATGTCTGATTGTAAGTGTTACGCATAAAGCAAGTACAAGTGTGCCTATAAGAGCCAAAATCGAGCCTGCCAGCATAGCTGTTTTATCAAGTTTATATTTTCTCATAATATCCCCCTGTTATTGACTTATTTACATTGGTGCAACAAACATTGTGCCAACCTGCTTGCCGTCTAAAATATCAAATATTATTTCAGGGTCCTCCCCCTGTGCAATTACCATATCAATTCCCCTGCCGTTTAAAAGCTCGGCTGCCTTTACCTTGGTTGCCATACCCCCTGTACCAAGCGTTGAGGCGGAGCCGCCTGCAATTTTATGAATATCCTCGCCTATTTCGGTAACGGTATCAATAATTTTTGCGTCGGAATTTTTGTTAGGGTCGCTTGTGTAAAGACCGTCTATATCCGAAAGTATAATAAGTGCGTCGCTGTCAATAAGGTCGGCAACGTAGGCGGAAAGTGTATCGTTGTCGCTGAATTCGTTAAGCTCATCGGTAGCGACGGTATCGTTTTCATTAACTATAGGTATAACATTAAGCTCAAAAAGGCGGTCAAGCGTGTTGCGTGCGTTGCGCTTTTTGTAGGCGCTTTCAAAGGCACCCTTGGTAAGCAGAATTTGCGCTATTTTCTGGTTATATTCGCCAAAGCAGCGCTCGTAAATCTGCATAAGCAGCGCCTGCCCTACGGCAGAGGACGCCTGCTTGCCGATAATATCACGAGGTCTTTCAAGACCGAGCTTATCCGCACCTACGGCTATTGCGCCCGAGGATACAATAAGCACGTCCATACCCTTATTCCTTAAATCGGACACTACCCATGCCAGCTTGTCAATCTGACGCAGGTTTAACTTACCGTTTTCATGGGTGAGGGAGGTAGAGCCTATTTTTATTACTACCCTGTTGTAATCCTTCATTCTTTCTCTGTACTGCATTTGTATATTCAACTCACAATCTTTTTAATTTTTAGATATATTTTAACAGAGTTTAAGCATACTTTCAATATTAAAACAAAAAATTGCCACAGGCGTATGCTGCTGCGGCAATATTATAATGTATGTATTTTTATTTATCGTCCTCTTTAAGCTGAACGAAGCAAACACCGTAATCACTCAGAGGCTCCTGCTGGATAACTGCACCATGGCGTACTTCCTGTGCACCATATTTCCACTTTTCCTTTTTATCACGATATTGCATATTGCCAAGCTCAAGGTTGGTAAGGAATTCAAACATATCAATAACAGCCTTGCCGCCGAAGAGCTTTTTATACCAAAAGCCGTCAATAGTCCAGTCGTTTGATGGCTCAACGTTGGTGCGCTTGCCTGTAAGACCTTCCACCTTTGCATAAACCTGCTTTTTCTGATTAAGGTAATACTCTGTACCGTCAATCAATCTGACTATGATATATTTAGCCATAATAACACATCCTTCCGATTACTTTCCTTCAAAAGGGGTGATATAAACACCTCTTATTAATGACATTATAGCACATTTAACAGAATAAAGAAAAGAAAAAATTAACAAAAAACAAAATTGTTCAACAAATACAAAAATTATGGCTGTACAAGGCGTTTTTTTAAGACGTAATGTACAAAATGGTGTATTGGTGTAAATTAAAAAGCGGAGCGTACTCCGCTTTTTAGTTTGGATTAGTCTATAGTTATTTCGTTAATTGGTGCATCTGATGAAAAATCCTGTATTTCAACAACAGTAAGCCCTGTCTTGTACTCGATAATTGCAGTTTTTGTTTCAGCGTCCCAGTCAACCTTTGCGCCTATTGCCTCGCTTACCGCTCTTAATGGCAGCATAAAGCGTGAGTCGATAATCTGCTGTGGTACCTCGGGTGTTATCTGCTTGCCGTTTACTGTAAAGTAGGTGTTGCCCATTGTCATTGATACAACGGAGCTGCCCCTTGTAAGTGTTGCGGTTTTGGTTACGTTGTCATACTCAACCGTGTAGCCGAGCTGCTCAAATACGCCTCTTACAGGCACAAGGGTACGTCCCTCAACTATTACTGCCTGTGCGTCAATTACATTGCCGTTTACCTGCACCTGTGCTGCAAGGGCGGGTGTTGTCATCATTACTGCTGCAAGTGCTGCCGCTAAAAACTTTTTCATTTGCTTATCCCCTTTTAAATTATTTACGCTTGTTTTTTGTACATTCGGCTATTACGGTAAGCACCTTTTCAACTCCCTTTGACTGCGAGGAGTTTTCCATAGCCGAAATATATCCTGTTCTGTTATTATATAACGAATTTATCTCTTTTGCAAGTGTGTCTGTGCTGAGCTGCTCCTCCTCAAGTACGGCAGCAAAGCCATGCTCCTTGAATGAGGCAGCGTTTAAAATCTGGTCGCCCCTGCTTGCCGCTTTTGAAAGAGGTATAAGCAGCATTGGCTTGTGGAGCGCAAGAAACTCGCATATTGAGTTGGAGCCTGCACGTGAGATGATGATGTCGGCGGCTGCAAAAAGGTCCTTAAGCTCCTTTGAGATATATTCAAACTGCCTGTAGGACGGATTTTTTATGCTGCTGTCCAGATTGCCTTTGCCGCAGAGGTGCACAATGTCGTATTTTTCGGTCAGGGTTGGTACAAGCTCACGAAGAGTGCCATTTATCTTTACAGAGCCTTGTGAGCCGCCCATAACAAGTATTACGGGCTTTTCACCGCTGAAGCCGCACATTTTAAGTCCGTCAGAGCGGTTGCCGTCAAAAAGCTCCGAGCGGATAGGTGTGCCTGTTACAACACCCTTGTTGCCCTTAATGTATTTCATAGCCTCGGGAAAGGTGCAGCATACCCTGTCTGCAAAGGGTGCGGCAAGCTTGTTTGCAAGTCCCGGGGTTATGTCCGACTCATGCGCAACAACAGGCACATGGTTTAAAAAGCCGCCTACGGCAACGGGTACCGATACAAAGCCGCCCTTTGAAAAAATAACGTCGGGCTTTTCCTTGCGGATAATGGAGCAGGCGTCGCCAAGACCCTTTACCACTCTGAAAATATCGGCTGAATTTGTAGCAAGCGCCTTCAGGCTTTTGCTGCGGCGCATTTTGCCTGTGCTTATGCCGTAGTATTTTATGCCGCACGCCTCTATAAGTCCCTTTTCCATGCCGTTTTTGCTGCCTATGTATACTATCTCATAGCCCGACGCCCTGAGTGCGGGCAAAAGAGCTATGTTTGGCGTAACGTGCCCCGCTGTGCCGCCGCCTGTTAAAATTATCTTCTTCATAATAACACTCCGTTCCGGAAAGATTTATTATATTTATTTTATTACAGTTTATGGGTAAAGTCCACATTTTTTTGTTGAGTGCTTATAGATTATTCCATTTTTCATTTGCTTGCTTTTGTCTGCTTAATGTGGTAGAATACTTGAAAGATGAATGGAGTTGAATATATGAATTATATTGGTTCAAAATTATCGTTGATTGATTTCCTTGTTGATAGTATAGATAGTGTTACTGGATTTGCAAATGATGATTATATCTTTGCGGATTTATTTGCGGGTACAGGTGTTGTTGGATATACTTTTCGAGAAAAAGGATGTAGAGTAATTTCCAATGATATACAGTATTATAGCTATGTGTTAAATAAGCACTATGTAGAAAATGCCAATTTGATAGATGATGGTTTTTCATATTTCTTTAATTCACTTGATGGAGTAGATGGCTTTGTTTATGAAAATTATTGTTTTGGCTCGGGGTGTGAAAGAAACTATTTTTCGGATTATAATGGACGTAAATGTGATGCTATAAGACTAGCTATTGAAACAATGTATGTTAACAACGAAATTACAGAAGGGCAATATTTTTGGTTTTTAGCCAGTCTTATAAATTCTATTGATAAATATGCAAATACAGCTTCAGTGTATGGAGCTTTTTTGAAGCATATAAAGAGTTCTGCTGCAAAAAGTTTTCATTTAGAGTTATTGCCGATTGTGAATGGAAAAAAGGGAAAAGTTTATAATGAAGATGTTAATCAAGTTATAAGGAGGATTGAAGGGGATGTTTTGTATCTTGATCCGCCATATAATGCAAGGCAGTACTGTGCTAATTATCATGTTCTAGAAACCATTTCCAGATATGATAACCCCATATTGAATGGAAAAACAGGGTTGCGAGAGTACAATGGACAAAAAAGTTATTATTGCTCGAAGCGTACAGTAGAAAAGAGCTTTGATGACTTAATTGCTAATGCTAAGTTTAAATATATTTTCCTTAGCTATAATAATGAAGGATTGATGTCTTTTGATACTATCAAACATATAATGGAACAGTATGGAAAATATGAGGTTTTTACAAAAGAATATCATCGATTTCGAGCTGATAAAAATGAAAATAGAAAGCACAAGGCTGATTCTACAGTTGAATATCTGCACTGTTTAATTAAATAGATAATGAGGAGATTCTATGGCAAAATACAATGATATAGATATGCGTGTTTGGAAAGAATATGGCGATATATATACAGATACGCTTTGGATTATAGATAAACGAGATAATTCTGGTGCGCATAGTGGATATTATCACGGCAACTTTATTCCACAGATACCCAATCAGCTATTTAGGAGGTATACAAAAAAGGGGGAGTTAATACTTGACCCATTTATGGGGAGCGGTACATCTCTTATTGAGGCTCAAAGACTAGAAAGGAATGCAATTGGAATAGAGCTTCAGGAAAATGTAGCAAAAGAAGCATATACAAGAATAATGTCAGAAAAAAAGGATACGTGTCAAAGTTGTGTATGTGTTGGAGATAGTAGGGTTTATGATATAAAAAAAATATTGAGTGTTTTTGAAACAAACAAAGTGCAGTTTATTATCTATCACCCACCTTATTGGGATATACTTAAATTTTCAGATAATGAAAATGATTTAAGTAATAGCAATAGTGTAGATGAATTTATCAATGAGTTTGGAAGGGTGGTTGACAATACTGCACAATACCTCGAAAAAAACAGGTATTGTGCAGTTGTTATAGGAGATAAATATGCCAATAGTGAGATAATACCACTTGGATTTTATTGCATGAATCTTTTTGTTAATAAGGGATTCAAATTGAAGGCGATTTTGGTGAAAAACTTTGAAGATACAAAGGGGAAATCAAACCAAAAAGCAATTTGGCGCTATCGTGCTTTGGCAAGTGATTTTTATATATTTAAACACGAGTATATTTTTGTTTTTAAGAAGGTTAAAAATTAGTATTAATAGTATCTAATTTGTGATGTATAACCTGTGATGGAATTATTCTTTTTCCTGCAGGTGCTGTTTAAATTCTAAAGGATCATACCAATAACATCCTATACAGGCATCTTCTTCTCCATTGTGTGTTGCATTGCCTTTGTAATATGACATTGGATATCCGAGCTTTTTAGCATCATATCGAATTCCTGTTTTGATACATTCTTTGCAAAATTGTCTTTTTGCATCATTTGCTGCTTTGCTAAGGGGTTGAAAATCGGATAGTTTTTGTTCTTCGTTTCGCATTACTCTAGCTTCGTTTTTCATACCATTTTTATGGTCCACTTCGGGATTGGATGTGCCTAGAACGACGCAACGCATTGATTTAATTTTTCGTTTTATATCAGCTCTAATATGCTGAGAATAATCTCCGTTATTATATCCATTGAGGCGTATGGCGTCTATACTATTGCCCGGGGTAATAGATTTATCAAACTCAATTATATATTTTTTAGCTAAAGTTGATTCTTTTCTTGCCCAAGAAGCACCATTTCCGAATTGTAAACTGACATATTCGCCAGTGAATTCAGTGACTGATACCCATCGGCTGCAGCCGTTTATATCAGGTTGGGCTAACTTTAAAAATAATTCAGTTTTAGTCATTTAATCCACTCCTTTAAATAATTCGGATAAACTAACATTTAAACCCATTGCAATTTTTTGAAGATTGACTATGGAAATGTTTCTCTTACCTGCTTCTACAGAAGCTAAATATGTCCTGTCCATTTCAATTTTTAAGGCAAATTTTTCTTGGCTTAATCCTGCTTTTTGCCGAAGTTCCCTTATTCGTTTGCCGATTTCTTCTTTTATCATTACATCACCTCAAAATAATTATATTGTTAAGCAGAAAATGAGACAACGGATTATAAGTAACAAAATGGATAATTGGATTAAAAGTTATTGTAACAGACTTGCTGTGAAAATTCTAAACGACTTATTTTATTGACAGTCAGCCTTATTTGTGGTATCTTTAACCCAAAGAATATATGCAAAAGGAGGCTGTAAAAATGCTTAAATTTACAAAAATGACAGGCTGTGGAAATGACTACGTGTACATCAACTGCTTTGAGGAAAAGGTGGATAACCCTAATGAGCTTTCAAAGCGTGTGAGCGACAGGCATTTCGGTATCGGCTCTGACGGTCTTGTGCTTATCTGTCCAAGCGAGGTTGCTGACTGCCGTATGAGAATGTTCAACCCTGATGGCAGCGAGTCAGAAATGTGCGGCAATGCTATCCGCTGTGTGGGCAAGTATGTACACGACAGGGGCGTTATCAACAAAACAACCATTACCGTTGAAACGCTTGCAGGTATTAAAATTCTGGAGCTTCACTTAAACGACAAGGGCGAAACGGAAACCCTTACCGTTGATATGGGTGAGCCTATTCTCGCTCCCGAGCAGATTCCTGTAACCGCAGAGGGTACACCCGTAACAGGTCTTACACTTAACGCACATGACAAGAGCTGGGATTTTACCTGTGTTTCAATGGGCAATCCACACGCTGTAACCTTTATAGATAGTCCTGTTAAGGATTTTGAGGTTGAAAAGTATGGCTCTGTGCTGGAGGTGGACAGCCATTTCCCACGCAAGGCAAATATTGAGTTTGCTGAAAAGGTGGACGACTCACACCTTAAAATGCGTGTGTGGGAGAGAGGTACTGGCGAAACATGGGCTTGCGGTACAGGTACATGTGCAACCGTTGTTGCATCTAACATTGTAGGCGTTTGCAAAAGAGGTCCTGTTGATGTTGAGCTGCTTGGCGGTACTCTTACAATTGACTGGAGCGAAAAGGACGGTCATGTTTATATGACAGGCCCTGCAACCTTTGTTTTTGACGGTGTGCTTTTTGATTGAAATGAATTTTGACGCTAAACTGTTTTTATATATGTATAATTTTACATTAAAAAGGAAAAGCATTAAATGGGCGGTAACAAGGCTTGCCGTACTGTCCAAGGGCTTTTTCTTTGCTGCCTATGGCGCAGGTGCGGTGTGGCTGCTTGCCCTTTCGCCGCAAAGGCTTATAAGGTTTCTTATTATTCCCTTTCTTGTGCTGTGCTACAACAGCTTTTTAAGAAAGATTATAGGCAGAAAACGCCCCTTTGTGCGCTTCGGGCTTGAACCTCTGCTCTCGCATGAGGAAAACGGCTCGTGTCCGAGCAATCATGCGGCGTCAGCAATGGTTATTGCGCTTGCATTCTGGGTTATAAGTCCGTATATTGCACTGCTGCTTGCGGTGCTGGCACTTTTTACGGGTCTTTCAAGGATTTGCGCAGGTGTGCATTATCCGCTTGATGTCCTGCTTGGCTGGCTTATAGGCGGCATAACAGGCGTACTGGGTTTTATTATTTTATAGGGAGGTGCTCTCGTGTTCTTTATTGCCTTTAATGACGGTCATATCAATATACTTATCAGCAGGGCAAAAAGGGGCGACGAGGGCGCTTTTTGCACTCTTATGGGTGATTTGGAGCCTTTTGTGTTCAATCTTGCACTGCGGCTGATGAACGGTAATCATCAGGATGCAGAGGATATGGCGCAGGAGGCTTTTTTGCGTGTTTATAAGGCTCTGCCGGGATATAAGGAAAATGCGTCGCTTAAAACGTGGGCGCTGCGTATATGCAAAAATGTCTGTCTTGATGAAATAAGAAAGCGCAAAACTCATATATCCGATACGGAGGAAATACCCGAAACGGTGGCGGATAAAAGCACCGTACACGAGGAGGTTCTGGCGGCAGAGCGCAGACGGGCGCTTGAAAATGCCATAAACAGCCTTGATGAGCGTGCAAAAATGCTTATTGTGCTGCGTGATATTAAGGGTATGAGCTATAAGGAGATTGCCGAGGTAACCGAGCTTGAAATAGGAACGGTTAAGTCCTCGCTTAACAGGTCAAGAAAAAAATTGCGTGAAATAATTGTGGAACAAAATTTAATTTAATACGTCTTTATATATGAAAGGTGGTGAGGTAATGAGCTGTGAGGAAATTAAAAATCTGCTGGATGAATATATTACGGGCGAGCTTGATGAGCAAAGCTGCGGCGAGGTGGTAAAGCACCTTGACAACTGTGCGGACTGCCGCAGGGAGCTTGCGGAGCTGAAAGCGTTAAAGGGAGAGCTGTCCAAGCTGGCGCAGAATGTACCCGACGGTTTTGATGAAAGGCTGAGGGCAAAAATTAAAAAGCAAAAGCGTATTGCATTTTTTGGCTTAACGGGCATAGGCGCAAGTGCTGCCGCCGCCGTTGTGCTTATCTGTCTTATAGGTATAGGCTATGGCAGCAGTGAACATCTGGAGGGCAGGCTGGAGGCTGCAAGGGAAAACGGTAATATGGTTACCAAGAGTGCCGCTGGCGATATGACAGAAATGGATAATATTGCCGCACAGGTAGAAACGCAGACCGTTACCGAAGCTGCGGCAGAAAGCAATACGGAAACTGTAACGGAGATATTAACCGAAACCGTAACCGAGCCGGTAAGTGAGGCGGTTACTCATATATATATTGAAGAAACGGAAATTCAGACCGAAACCGCTGCGGTGCAGACAAATACAAACGCCGTAAAGCCTCTGGAGGAAACAACCATGCCTGCCGAGCGTGAGGCTGAGGAAGAAAAAGCGGCAGCTGCACCTGAGGCGGCAGTAAATCAGACCGCAGAGAGCTATTCCTTTGATATGGATGCAGTTGATGAGGGAATGGCTGACACCGACTCTGCGCCAATGCTTAAATCGGCAGCATCAGGAGCGTATGAGCAGGCGGAGAAATACGGAGTCAATCTTATTATAAACAGTGCCGATGTAAAAAAGGTAGAGGAAATACTGGCGTCATGTGAAGATGTTGCTGAGTATACAAGCGACAGCGATGGCATTAAGGCTTTTGTGGGCGGCATAAGCTATGCGGAGTTTAAGGCAAAGCTGGACGGTATTGATGTAACCGAGGAAAGCATTTATATAGAAGAAACAGATGAGTATTACAGCGTTAAATTTACAATAAAATGATTAATTGTGATTTTTTTAAAAAAAGGCTTGACTTTTGTTTGTGTTGTGTTGTATAATAATCAAGCGTTGTTAAGGAGTAGTACTCAAGTGGCTGAAGAGGCTCCCCTGCTAAGGGAGTAGGTCGTGAAAGCGGCGCGAGAGTTCAAATCTCTCCTACTCCGTCGCTAAGCTGTCAACATTGTTGGCAGCTTTTTTCTTTGCTTGTATATAGTTCTGTTTTATGCGGATTTAACTATATGTGGGCAGTGCAAAAATTATTTTAAAAAATTGTAAAAAATGTGTTGACAAGGCTTAAAAGCTGTGTTAATATAATCTAGCTGTCGCAAGAAACGACAGCAAGTCAGATAAGTTTTTATAAAAAGATAAAAAACTTGTTGACAAAGACAGAAAGATGTGTTAATATATCTTCTGTTGCCGCTGAAAACGGCAAGGCAAATTTTGAAAAATCTAAAAAAAGTTATTGACAACAGCTATGAGCTGTGCTAAAATAACAGAGTTGCTGCGAAAGCGGCGACGAAAAAGATT
>CABUWB010000039.1 GCA_902495025.1 uncultured Eubacteriales bacterium | reverse complement strand
TCCCCATCTGCTTCACTTCAGCATTATCGGCGTTCTCTATGTACCAGCGGATGATATCCGCCACTTCCACATAATCCCCCGGCTCACAGCACTTTCCGCAGTTGCACTCCTCGATCAGTCCTCTGACCTCAGTTTCGCTTTCCAGAACACCGATAATCGCTTTCCCAGCTGCCATAATGCCATATGCTTTGGACGGGCAAGAAACACCTTTGATGCCCTTAGCATTCACACACCAGTGGACGTCACCGGCGTTCAGGCTGTAGATAAGATCCGCTTTGTCTTGGTATGGAATGAAAACGATATTTTCAAAATGATGCTTTTTGCTGTACAGAACCAGTTTATCTAGCACAGAACCAGCGCCTACAAATGCAAATACTACCTCTCGCCAATCTTTGGTCTTTGGGCCTTCTTCGTACACGCCGGTCAGCGTGTAACCCTTGCGGAACTGCTTCATAACTTTGATAAGCTTTTCCAAGTCATAGTACAAACCAATATTGCCGGAGTACATGATGACGAATTTGCCATCCAAGCCATACTTCTTCTTGAACTCCAACACCTTTTCATTGTCATCATCAAGAGGATAGATTTCCTTTTCGTCGATCCAGTTATTGATCATGACCGTCTTAGGCACTTTCCTGCCCGCAAAACGTTTCTCAACAGTCTCCACCAGATCGCGGCCAACTGTGATAATGAGATTACTACTCTTACAGCTGAACTTATCAAACCACATCATCACATCAGTAATGAGCTTACTTTTGCTATATCCGACCGCAAGAACCTGCTCCGGGTTAAAGTCCTGGATATTGTAGATGTACTTGGCGTGTTTTACCCATTTTCCCCATACACCAAGCAAGCCGCCCAATATGGGTGGCTGCGAAATGGAAAAAACATAATCCATCTTCCCAACCTTAAAAGTCACCGCCATCGCTCCAAAGAAATAAGATACAATGTTCTTGATACGGCTCTTCTTATTGGTTTTACTGAATTCCGGTACTCGGATGCGAAGCACCTTTACTCCGTTGATGTTTTCTTCGTAGTATTTTTGAGTTTTATATTTATCCTCAATGGTTCCGAGATAAGATGGAACCACACAGATCACGGTAATATCAAACTTGTCCAGCATTCCTTCCGCGAGTTCACGGAGAATCTGACCAGTTGATGCAGTATCCGGTATATAATAATGCGCATAAATGAGCATCTTCTTTTTTTCCATCTCTGCATCTCCTTCCTCTGTGTTTTTCATTCTTTCGATCAGTCGCGCTGGAAAATGTCACGTGTATAAACCTTATCTTTCACATCGTCCAAGCAGCTATCATACCGATTTGCGATGATAGCGTTACTCATCTGCTTAAACTTATCCAGGTCATTAACCACCAAACTTCCAAAGAAAGTACTTCCATCCTCCAATGTCGGCTCATAGATAACCACCATTGCTCCCTTGGCCTTAATCCGCTTCATGACACCCTGGATGCTACTCTGGCGGAAGTTATCGCTATTGCTCTTCATGGTCAGGCGGTACACACCCACTGTGTGTTTCTCTTTGCTCTTGCTGTACTGGTTATCTTCCTCATATCCGTAGTACCCCGCCATTTTCAGCACGCGGTCTGCAATGAAGTCTTTTCTCGTCCTATTGCTTTCGACAATCGCCTCTATCAGATTTTCCGGCACATCTTCATAGTTAGCCAGAAGCTGCTTAGTATCTTTTGGTAGGCAGTAGCCGCCATAACCGAACGACGGATTGTTGTAGTGAGTGCCGATGCGCGGATCGAGGCACACACCATCGATAATATGCTGGGTATTCAATCCCTTCATCTCAGCGTAAGTATCAAGCTCATTGAAATAAGACACGCGCAGTGCCAGATAAGTATTGGCGAACAGCTTTACAGCTTCTGCCTCAGTGAAGCCCATAAACAGCGTGTCTATGTTTTCCTTTATTGCACCTTCCTGTAGGAGTGCAGCGAACTCGTGTGCAGCCTCCACTAAACGCCCATCTTCCATATCTGTACCCACGATAATTCTGCTGGGATACAAGTTGTCATATAAAGCCTTAGACTCCCGCAGGAATTCCGGGCTGAAAATGATGTTTTTACTGCCAGTTTTCTCACGGATGCTCTTTGTATAGCCAACCGGAATGGTGGACTTGATAACCATAATCGCATTTGGGTTATACTCCATAACCAGCTTGATTACAGTCTCAACCGCAGAAGTGTCGAAAAAGTTCTTCTGGCTGTCGTAGTTGGTCGGGGCCGCAATAACAACAAAGTCCGCATTGCTGTAGGCGAGTTTAGCGTCCAGCGTTGCGGTCAAATCCAGCTCCTTCTCAGTCAGATACTTTTCGATATACTCATCCTGAATCGGAGATTTGCGGTTATTGATGAGTTCAACCTTCTCCGGAATAATATCAACAGCGTATACTTTATGATGCTGGGACAGCAGTGTAGCAATAGACAACCCCACATAGCCCGTACCCGCAACTGCAATCGTATAATTTTTCATGATATTTCTCCTCATCTGTCCCGGCAAAATCGGGAATGCGTTTTTTTATGTTTAATCGCTGTGGTTATCATCCAAGATGGCATTTTCATGTCGAATGATGTTGTCATTAATGTAATATTCATAATGCAGAAACATCAAAAGTCTTTTCTAACCCAAATTAAGATAATAACTACACCATTTCTTTGACCGCCAAAACAACACTGAAAATTTCAAGCAAGCATTAATTAACCAATTAAAAGAGTTTCTTAAGCCAAATATTCACAAACTAAACCTTTGCACAATATATTGTACTTCCAATACATTTCACAAAGCCTTAATCAACTATATTTCAATTAATATCATTAATTTAGACATTCTTTCAATCTTACCGTTTATTTTACCACATATCCAATACAAAGTCAAACAAAAACCAACAACCGACAATCCAAAAATAGCACCTAAACAGTATTTTTTTAATGCAAATTTAACAAAAAATTATTTTTCAACACAAAACATCACCAATCCATTTAACTTTTTACACAAAATTCAAGCCAGCGAGGACAAAACAGGCACAAGCCTATTTTGTCCCCTTCACCTTCCTATAAAATGTACTCTTACTCAGCCCTGTCAGACGCATAGCCTCCTTAGCTGTTATTTCACCTGCTTTATATTTAGCAAATATACCTTTAAACTCGCTGCAATCAATCGGTTTTCTTCCTTTATATTTACCCTGTTTTTTAGCAACGGCAATACCCTCCCGTTGTCTTTGAAGTATATACTCCCTTTCCAGCTCAGCAACGGCGCCGAAAACCGTCAGCATAAACTTACCCGTTGGTGTATTGGTATCGATAGCTTCCTTTTTGGATACAAACGCAACCTCCTTTTCATTCAGTATTTCAATCAGTTCAAGCAAATCCCTTGTGTTTCTTGCAAATCTTGAAATACTCTCCACAACAACCACATCACCTCGCCGCACAAAGTTAAGCATTTCCTTGAGCTTAGGTCTATCGGTATTTTTACCGCTCGCCTTATCGATATAAACCTCCTCGACACCCAGCTCACTCATAATAACCTCCTGTCTTATAGTATTTTGTCCTTCAGCACTTACACGTATATATCCTATTTTCATTTCATAATCACTTCCTTATCATTGTTTCACTGGGGTATACCATATTGAGAAAGGAAAATCAAGTCCCATTAGAGATATTTTTCCGTTTTTGGCACGTTCCAAAATGTAGATATACTCTAATGGGACACATTTAATAAAAAAAAGAGCTCTCGCCGCACAAGCAAAAGCTCCATTAAATCTTCCATATTATAGTTGCGTCATTATCATTAATCTCGATACGTTCAATCAGCTCACCAGCCAGCTGTCTTTTTTCGTCCATAGTCAGCTTATCAGGGTCAAAGCGGTAGATTGTTTTAGGGATATTTTTTTCTTTTGCGCCTCTGTTCATCAGCTTGCTTTTCTCCTTTTCAAGCCGTTCAAGCTCCCTATTAATATACTTTATGCTGATTGCCGTTCCCTCGCCGATAGCTGCTACCAGTCTATCGATTTTTTTATCAATCTCCAGAATTTCATTAATGTTCACCTTATTATCTCCCGAGATTTCGACGGCATTATTTGCAAACATCCGTTTCATCTCCTCAAAGACCTCGTTTTCAATCTCCGCAAGGTCGATCCCTGCATAGCTTTTATTGCAGACATGGTAGTTAGTTTTACCACTGCAAACAAGGTAACGTCTGCCGTTATTAGCAACCACCCTTATTCCGTATCCGCAGCAGCCACATTTAATAAGACCTGTCAGCCAGCTATGCTTACCTGCGCCCGAGTTTTTAATCTGACTATTCCTATCAAGCTTATCCTGACAATCAAGCCAGAGCTGAGCATCAATAACACCTGTATGCATGGCAAGAGAGAGCTGCTGTTCATCGGTACCATTATATCTGCCCTTACCTCTGTCACGCTTACCAACAAGCATAGCTGCCTTTTTGCCGTCAAACTCCGATACAGGATTCAGAATTTTCACGCCTTTGCGCTCAAAGTACAGATAAATCTGCAAATTACACCTTGCATATATGGGGTTATGTAATATTCTTGACACTGCCACGCTGTCCCAGCCCTTTTTGCCTGCACAGGGAATACCCTCCGCTGTCAGTGACTTTGCAATATCGCTAAGGCTAGTATTATCGGCAGCATAATCTCTGTAAATCCGCTTTACGGTTTCAATCTCATCTGTACAGAACAGCCTTGACATACGCTTGCCATTTACACTCACCTTATCAAGTCTGAAGCCATACGGAGCAGGTCCTCCAACCCAGCTGCCAGTTTTCGCCCTTGCGTAGTAATTATCCCGTACTCTTTCGGCTATGGTCTGCCTTTCAAGCTGTGCAAAAACCATAATGATATTGAGCATTGCCACTCCAATAGGTGTAGATGTATCAAACTTTTCGTTTACCGACACAAACTCGACCTTATGCTTTTCCAGTACCTGCCATACTGCGCCAAAATCCGCAATGGAGCGGCTGAAACGGTCAAGTCTGTACACTACAATCTTACTGATACGTCTACTTTTAACGTCCTGCATAAGATCAGCAAACGCAGGGCGCTTTATATTTTTGCCCGAATAACCTCGGTCTTTATAAACCTTAACCTCATCGGTATTTTTTATTTCATTTTTACAAAACTCCACCTGGGTGTCAATGGAAATACTGTCCTTCTTGTCAATTGATTGTCTTGCGTATATTGCAATCATACTGCCACCGCCTTGTCAGATATGCCATGGCTTCTTTTTTCAATAATTGAGCCGTATATGGTATAAAACCTTTTGTTAATTACCTCTGTTTTACTTCTTTCATCAGAATAAATAGGATGTCTATGAGTTATTGTCATATAAATCGCCTCCTTATATTTTTTATTTACTGTGTTGAAAACCAAATATTTTTTAATAACCAGAACATTTGGCGCAATCAAAAAAGAGCAAACATCCCCATATTTGCTCTTTGGTACATTACATTGTATTATACCTAAATTAATAATATGTAATTGAAATCCTCTCAATATCTATCGTTTGCAGGCTCTTTTAAATATGTACAGATACTTGGCAAATATTCAAACGCTTTCCCTTTTTCATTCCATCTTTCAGGTATGGTAACGGGGTTCAGGTTTATTTCCTCAAGTTTTTTCAGCATACGCATTAATTCAGGCCTAGTATACTCTTTGCCAGCCATATATATACTTCTTTTCTGAGAAACTTCTTCAATAAATACCGTCAGCTTTTGAGCAGCAGACTTTTTTATATAACCCCTCTCCACACAATAAGCTATATATTCTTTTGCTTTAGCCATATTCAGATACACTCCCCTTTTAAAATGAAAGGTTATATATCTGTAAAACTCCCTTTCCGCCTCCGCCGATGAACAAAACAAGAACATATCCCGTCCATCAAATCCATTACTTTTCATAATATACCTGATTTTTTCTGCGCCTATTTCAATTTCAAAACGTATACAGGCATTTATCCCGTTTGGCAGCTTTTTGCCTATATCCTCCAGCTGAACTCTCTTATTGTAAGCTTTTAGCACAAAAGAACTGTACTCATATTCAACCATATTGGTCTTTGCCGATTCTTTCATATGATTATATACCTCAACACAGTTGTTATACCTCAAAATATCTCCCCTGGACAACAGTTTGAGATATGTATTCGCAATTTCTTCATTATTAAAGATAGCATTAAAGCAGTAATCTATCCTGCTGATAGAGAATATCTTTATAGGGATTCTACAAATCTTTTCCACAAAATCGGCAATAACCTCATTAAACCGCTTTATTCTGTTTGCCGCCACTTTAAATATATCAAGTTCTGCATCTGCACCTCGCAGCAAGCTCTCTGGATTAATAATCAGGCGTATTGAATAGGAATAGTAACCGTCTTTAACAAATTCCTTTGGGCAAACCAATTTAACCCGCAATCCTTTGTAATCATTAGGCACCCACATATAATGATTGTATGACCAATTCTTTTTAATAGTTATGCCTACACCATAACGTTCATTAAGTCTGTCATATATATACCTCTGGTCTCCTTGACTGATTTTTGCATAAAGCTCCATTGTATGAAAGCTGAAATTATCTTCATGTACATAACCAACATCTTTACTTAATCGGTCGAAATAAATATCTTCATACAATTCATTTTTCATAAAACAAAACTCCTTTTTTTGCATTTGATAAAATAATCCTTCTTGTCCGATAATAACTATTAAAAACAACAATAAATCATAATATTTATAACATATTACTGTATAATACTTATAACGCTGTATATTACTTTACAATATCTTGTCCCTTTCCTAGCATATCAATCCCAAGACAAGAAATATTTTTTATTACACTTGTTATCTGAATATATTTTTTTATTTTCACTTAGCGCAACAACTCAAAATTCAATTTAAAATTAAACTTAAAATGATTATTCAATTTTTATCTTAAATATAATTATATTTCTATTGTATCTAATATATCTATAAAATCCAGGTTACTAATTAATAATGTCAAATAACCTTTATTTCCTAGGTTTATTTTTTATAAAAATTTTATATCAATTTATCAATTTATCAATTATTTAATTAATCTCCCATTGCACAATTGCAATTTATATGCTATAATAATATTAAATATTATAGTATATATACATTCTGATTAATAAATTACAATTTTCTGCTAAAAAGGAAGATATTATTATGAACGTTCACGACAAACACTATACAGAATTATTATATTTTTCTACGAGTCTTATCAAAATTGGAAAACCAATTAAGTTTACGGAAAACTTTATTTGCCGTCAACTCTATCCACAGGAAGTAGATATTTCTAACGGTTTTATATACATCAAAAATTTATTAAAAGATTATCAATCTAAATCAAGCACTAATTATTATGCAGAGATTTCATTTATCACTGCACAAAATCGTTCTAAAGTAAAATACAATAAAATCGTAGGTGATAACCAAATAGTTCCGCTCTATGTTTCTATTTCGTATAATAAAAGAAAAGGCTGCTTTTGTTTTAGTAAATCATTACTAAGATTTTTGCATTTATCTTATATTGATGTATGGGAATCTAACACTTTTATGGAAATAGCCAATCTTTATTTAAATTGGAAAATTAGCGGATTAAAGTACAATAAAATAACAGGTTGGAATAAATATAATTACGTAGGCATCACTTCACCAGAAATATACTCTACAGAGCTCTCCGAGCCATTATTTAATGGAGCTTTATCTGAGCTTTATAGCTACGAAACACATACGCTTACTCCTTATATATCAAATTGCGATACCCAACCAGAGCCAGATTATGTAAGTCCACTTAGTGGTTTTGACATCAAATTATATGCAAATAAATTAACGAATACTTTTCTAGCAAATCCAAAACTGCTCATTATTTTTGCCTACTCATTGATGGCAATAGGAAATAATATTTTCACATTAAAAGAGCTTGATTATGACCTTGCTCAATACTATCAGAACAAAGCAGCACTCTGTATATGTGGTAATAGCAAGCACATTACAGCATTTGCCATTGCCAATATTTTTTCAAACATGTTAGACGTTGATACAAATCAAATCAACAATATTATATACAATTCAAAAAATATTAATATAAGCAAGACAATTGTAGAACTACGAAGGTACAAAGATTACAGTGATATAACTCTGCTGGTTTACTCAAAAAAACACAATTTATCCGCCAGCAATTATTATGTAAAGCACATAATTACAACATTTTTAAATAAAGATATTAACTATCACCCTGTATTTACTTCTCAAAAACCGTTAAACTTGCAAGAATGCTTCGATGTAGATATTAGTAACTTTACTCCTGTTGAAAACGGATTTTCTCTAACATCTGCTAAGGAAATAGCTGATTTAAAAAAATTTATAAACGGCGTTTATATTGAGTTTATAAGATACATAAGTGACTTATGTTACCAATATAAACAAACTTATAATACGAATACCTCTAATAGCATTAGTAGCATACTAAGAAAGGAACACAATGATATTAAAAACCATACAAACGCTCTTAGCAGTTCTTGTCCATCATCTGATAACATTATAGCTTTTTATCAGCAATTATTAATGTTTGTATACTTGTTCAAAATGTTTATAAGCAAGCACGGCTTTGATAAAATAGGTACTATATTATATAGCCTGATGTTCGGCCTCCACCCTTATTTTTATGACGAAACACAATTAAAGGCAAATAACCCAAAGAGCCCTGTGAACTGTTTTAAAGTATACATAAAAAGCATATTTGTAGATAAAACCTATACCCCACCCTATAAATACTTTGAGGGTATGGACAGAGGCGACGGAAAAGGCTATTGCTATTATCTTGAGGGCAACAAATACTTTGATGATTTCTCAAGGCGATACAGTTTGTCAATCACTCACGTTAAATTTAACAAAATACTTAAGGAACTTGGACTTATTAAAACAAGGGCAGATAATTCATCTGTGGTTCTATCCCGAATAAATAACGGACAACGCGGCAATTATCTTGTTGTGCTCAAAGAAAAAATTGAAAGCTAAAGCTTGTGTTCATACAGAAGTTAGCGGAAATTTATATTAGTCTGAAAACTATGCAGCAGCTTTGATATTTTTAATTTGTGCAATATAACACAGATAAGATATATTTCAAATACAACCTATGTATAAAAATCTTAGCAACAAACTATTGGAGGTGTATTATGTCATTCGAAAATAAATTAGGAATAGTCAGCTCTGCAGCCCTCGCCCACGAAGAAGAACGCATAAGCAAGAAAAAGGCACTGGAGCTTTTTGACCACGCTGTTTTCAATAGCTTTGAAGTCGGCAAATTTTCCACTCTACAGGCAATACACAAATATCTATTCGAAGATATTTATACATTTGCAGGCAAAATCCGCACCGTAAACCTTGCCAAGGGTAATTTTCGTTTTGCTCCTTTGATATATTTGGAATCAGCGCTTGAAAGCATTGACAAAATGCCGCAGTCAAATTTTGATGAAATTATAGAAAAGTATGTGGAAATGAATATTGCCCATCCATTTCGTGAGGGAAACGGGCGCAGTACCCGTATTTGGCTTGACCATATTTTAAAATCTCAAATCGGTAAGGTTGTAGATTGGAGCAAGGTCGATAAAGAGAATTATCTGCTTGCCATGGAACGCAGTCCAATAAAGGACCTAGAAATAAAATATCTGCTGAAAGCAGCTCTTACCGATGAAATTAATAGCCGTGAGGTCTATATGAAGGGCATTGATCACAGCTATTATTATGAGGGATATAATGCTTTTAAGGCAAAGGAATTATAAGACGTCCCGAGCATACACTCTTTTTTTGGCAACAATAAACAATAACACCGCAAAAAGTCTAAGGGCATCACACACCCTTAGACTTTTTTATAATGAAATCAATAACAGAGCGTCTGGGAATTTTCCAGTTACGCCCAACACGATAGCCTATAAGCTCCCTGCTGTTAAGCAGCTTATAGAGTGTATTTTTACCAATACAAAGCACTTCGCACACCTCATCAGGCAGCATAATCTCATTTTCATACTGTAACATTATTACACCTTCTTTCACGTTATGGTATAACTTATCGGAGCAAAAAAGGAATCTATTTCTTTTTTTGCGATGGTAAGTTGCCTTTAGGCTTGCCTAAAGGTTGGTTATATTGCCCTGTGAAACAGGGCGCTGTGGAGCAAAGCGACACAGCAGCAAGAAGCTTTAGCTTCTTGTAATATTCCTTATTAAATTGTTTTAAAATTAAAGAACTTTTTAATAACGACAAAAGGTGTTTAAAAATTTAAAGTTTTTTTAAAAAAATTGCATAGGTCAACAATGCATACGGTATAAATCAAGGCACATTATTTTGCATTACAACAGCTTTTTATGTACCTTGTCATCTCATATAGTTTATGGTGTCCTTTGATGTCAGAGCATAAAAACAGCATACAGCGGAATTGAGATAATACCGTTTGAATTACCGAAATTTTTTGAAGAAACTCTGAGTGCTTTTACAGCCTTATATTTTTGTGCAAACATACCAAGGCTTCTGGAACGCACATGCTCGCCTCTTTTTACCTCAATGCCAAAAATATTATTTTCCCTCTGAACAACAAAATCCAGTTCAGCCTGCGAGTTAGAGGTAGCCCAGTAATAAAGCGGATAGCCCTTTGATGCAAGCTGCTGGGCAACATAGTTTTCGGTAACAGCCCCCATAAAAAGGTTAGGCTCGTCTGAAAGAACGGTCTGTATTGACATCCCCGAT
>CABUWB010000038.1 GCA_902495025.1 uncultured Eubacteriales bacterium | reverse complement strand
TTACAGAACGGGACGCAACTGGAAAATTCCGAAGCGTTCGGTAATCAACTACATCTACAAGAAGTCTAAGGGTGAATAACGCCCTTAGGCTTTTTTGCCTTTTTTATATCTTGGACGGATTTTCAAAACGTGCCTGACTTACAGGCATATTGGAGTACACATAAACAGTGTTATCATTGTTAATCAGCCTTGCTCTGCCTACTGACTGCTCTAAAGCGGCGGAAATCAGGTACAGCTGTATCCTTTGCAGTACAGGGTCATCGTAAGTAAAGAAGTAAAAACGGTATTCATTTTGCTCAACAAGACGGTGGTTAAGCTGTGCGGAGTTTATCGCTTGTATGTCATAGTCCATAACGGCTGCCATAAATTTGTATACCAGCTCATTATGATATGGTGTACCAAAAACCAGCAAGTCCTTATCGCTGTATTCGTCCATGCCCTCGGTATTTCCAAAATGGAGAGGGTCGTCATCTGAGCTGTATAATTTAAAGGTGATGGAGTAGCAATCCTTAAGTTTGTAATACTCTGTTATCTTATCATATTGATTTATATGCTGATTTATCCATGCTCTGCTGTATGATTTATCTGTGTATTGAATTATCTTCCCCTTGTATCTGACGGAATCTGTTTTATAAAATTTAATGTGCCTGTTTTTAAAGAACCCGGCGTAAACTTGGTCATCTATTGTAGCCGAGAGTATTATTAGTTTCTGCATTGGAAGGTTTGTTATCCATGCATAATACACCTCGGTTTCGGTTGCCATAGTGGCGTCCGCATTTAAAAAGTTTTCAACATTCCAGTCGATATTTGGGTCATTGGAAATACGGTCCATAACTTCAGTTGGCAGGTTGATTGGCTCTAATCTTATGTGTTTTTTGTACAGACCATAATTTTTGGAGTTTTCAGAGCTAAAGTACTTTAATCTTTCAAGTGCATAGATTGATAGGTATTTTCTGGTGATAAGATAGGATATGCTTTTTCGGTCAATAACCTCGGTTTTGAAAATTGTGTTGATTATGTCCTCGTCTATTATTATCTGATGTGTTTTTAAGGTTTCGGGACTGAAAATATAAGGCAGCCTTTGGTGTGTGGTTACAATTGTACCTGCATAAGCCTTTGTTTTGCTCAGCTCTTTTTTGTACTGTTTTATGCTGTCAAATTGCTTTTCAAGCTCTTTTAAAAAATTGGAGTAACCATGGTAATCGCCTCGTTTGAAAAATTCTTCAATTTTATTCAGATTGCTGTTGCCTATGTCGGTGGGAATTGCAGGTGTTGCAACAGCTTTTACACCTTCTGACAGCAGACGTGAGAGAACTTCGTCCTTTAGTGCGTTTGTGGGCACAGCTATAATAAAACTGCTGACTGTCATTTTTATAAGGTTAATATAGGCATGCGTTTTGCCGATGCCCGTCTGGGCTTTTATGATATGTACACTGTTGCTGTCGGTATCTTTGTAGGCTGAATATAAGTATTGTGATAGCTGCGCTCTTGCAGTATGTATATCTGTGTAGTTGATTTTATTGTTGAGTGTTGTAATAGTATTGATTGCGGTTTTTACGGTGCTGATAATATTTGTGCTGTGAATACATTGCTCATGAAATGAGCAGAAATTATTGCATTTTGACGGTCCGTAGGGACATTTTGTAACCTGCCGCAGATTTGCGTCCCATTTGTCATAGTCGTAGTTATATTGTGAGTTGTCATAAGCGTTTTTAATCAGTTTTTTAAAGAAATTCCTGCCGCCTTTTATATGAATAAGATTGGTTAATATACCCCATATTTCCAGATAGTAAAGCCAGTAAGTATCCTCATAAAACGCTCTTATAAGCATACAGTTGTTTATCAGGTTATCTGTGCCAATATCACGTATAGATATTTGCGAGAATTGAAAGCGTTCGTCAGAGGCCTTTTCTGAGCTGGGTATGTTGGCAGAGCCACTGCTTTCATATACAACAAAAATCTCATTGTCAGGAAAAATGTTCGCCCCTTTATTATATATAATAGGCTCTGCCAAAGTTTTTACCTCATTATATGTAAGGTTGCCTACCTTGAAAGTATCATTTATTATGGCAATTTTGTTATCTTGGGCAAAACTTTTAAGCTTAGTTACTTTGCCCTTTTTCATTTCGTCGAAATGTCTGTATAAGGCCGAGAATAGTACGGTTGGCTGTAGAGCTTCCTCACTGACATCTCCAAGCAAACGTTTTCCACCGAAGAAGATACGTGATGGGTCTTTTGTTGCATGGTCTGCTTCGGGGAAAAGCTCCAGCAAAACGTTGTACAGCAGCGAGTAAAACCGCATATCAACAATAGGCTCAAAGTACCTGAAGATAATACGAAACTTGCTGCAGTTTGTCGAGCTAAAGGTTTCGTATGCAAAAGCTATAGGCAGGTCAAGTTTGTCTGCCCTGCTTATAGCCTCATCAAAGGTTAAGCTAAGTTCCTTGTTGTCAAAGTCCAATGCTAAAAGCTGAACCTCGGTTACATTTGATGCACAGCGTTTGCCGCTGAAGACAGCAGGCGAAAATGTACAGCCATGGTTGCCTACAAGATTAGCTAATTCCTGTAAGCTGATTGACCGGTAACAATCGGCTATGATGTTGCTGATGGCACCAATCTCTTTGCCAGCGGGCTTTACTTTTCTGAGTGTTTTTTCTAGTGATACATTTAACTTTATCATAGATTATTTCAACTCCTTGTAATTTTTTTTACTTTATTGTTGGTGTTTTAATTTTATATATAGAAGTAAAATTTTTATATTCTTAATTTTTATTAGCACTTTTTTTTGCAGCTTTTATATATGCTTTATACATTAATAATATAGATTTAAAAGTATCGCTCATTTTGTCATTAATATGATGTAAATCTAAATGTCGTACTTTTGATTTAAAAAAAATATTCTGACTTTCTATTAATGTAAAATCTGTTATTACACAATAATGAGATACAAGGCTTATGAATAATTCAATTCTAAATTTATATTTAATATTAGTTTCATTAGAGCTAGTTATACAAAAAGGGTTATTAATGGGAATAACAAAGCTTAATATTTCATCTGTTGAATAGTAAGCGTAATGAGCCTTATTTATTATATCTACAAAAAGGGCAACAATATTATCACATAAGTTAGGTGTTATAGAGCATTGACCTATAAAACCCCAAAAATTTCCATCAACCTCATCGTATAAAGTAACCAAATCGTAACCTGTTTTATCTTTTAACTTTTTGGATATATCATAAAGTTTGGCTTTGATTATTTCGTCGGGGGAAATAATCATTGATAATGTGGAAAGAATTAAAGAGTTTGCAAAGATAAAATCATAATAATTTCTATATGAAAAAAGGGATTTTTTTAAAGAAAATAGGTTTTGATGTATTTTATGGACAATAATTGCTCTTTCATAGTTTCCGTAATTTACCATCATTCTATTTTCAACTCTTATCACCCAAGCATCTTTTACTATTTCTGGAGCCTTACTAGGATTTTTTTCATATTCTTTCAACGCCTTTCGTAGGGAAATACTGTGAGATTTATTTCCGTAAAAGGAATTTTTGATTTGTAATTTTTCTGCTTTTACATAAACTATTTCTTGGAGTGCACATGATATAGTGCCATAATAATATTTGTCTTTTGAATCAACAAGTTTTTTTTCAAAAATCCATTCCATTAAAGTATGTATACGTTCAAGTGCATATTTGCAATCTTTTATTTTTTCAGTTGAATCAAAGCTATCGATTTGAAAAAGCGATTTGAGTTGGGGGTCGTTGTTACATTTTTTTATGGAGTTAGAATTGACAACCTTTAGCATTCTTTTTAAATCGCTTTCTTCTATGAAATCATCTTCGTGTTCTGTGAACGATTCAACTTGTTCGCGAGATGGCTTTTTTGTAGGCATAGCGCTTGCAATAGCGTTTGCTTTGTCAAAGTCCGAGCATTGCGATTTGTGTTGTAAAATTATATTGTAAAAGGTATTTAAAGGTGATTCGCTATATTCAATGTCTAGATTTTCCGTTTGTGGTAAATGGTTACATGCGTATTGAAGCAAATTTGCAATTTGATCAATTTTTTTATTAACAAAATCTACGTGTTTTCTATTATAGAAAGATGTAGGCTCAGTAGCTATAAGAAATAGATTATCATACATGGCAAGCCATGCTGTATCGATTTGTTTATAATAATACTCTTTTATTTTAGAATTACTCACATAAGGTAATATGGAAGTCTTAATGTTTTCAATTATAGAGTAATATGGATTTTCTAAATTTTTAGTATTTTTAGATTTTTTTAGAGGTTGTTCAGTAATATTGGACTGGCAAGGTTTGCTTAATACATCAATAATGCGGATACACGTTCTTTTCTTTTTGGTATCTTTTTCTTTTTGTTTATATTTGTTTTTATGATATGAACCGTCTTTTTCAATCATATACAATGCTTTTAATAATTTAAGAGCCTCGTGTTTGTCATGCGTATTGGTGTACTGATTTAAGTCGAAATTAAGCTTCTTATTTAATTTATCAATTAGCCCAGAACCCTTTGAGTTAGTAAAATCATCTTTTTCTGCGGGGTTGTTGGGTTCGGTTTTATCGGATTGATGTAATTCATCACATAAAGCCTGTATGCTTAATTCTATTGAGTCGTTGTAAGGTGAGTCGAAGTCAAAATTATTCTTGTTTGGCATAATAAGCATCTCCTTTTAAAGTGTATATATAATAATTATATCATCGTTTGTTAACAGTGTTAATATATATTGTACCAAGATTCAAATAAATTAAAAAAATTTTTTTTGCGACGATTTTCCTTTTTATTTTACTTTGATATGTGAAATAATGGCTATACCAAAAAGTTATTGGTTTGGTTTTTTTAATATAAAGTTAAATGGAGGTTTTTAAAATGTTCAATAGTAATGAGAAAAGTGTTGTTTTTACCAGAAAAAATAAAGAATATAGTGTTATTGAAAGTAGTGAGTTAGCAACTTATGAGGTAAATGACGTGTATGTTGCTCCTATAAGAGAAAAACATTATATCAAAGTTAACGGTAAAGATAAGTATGTAGTCAATGCAACATTGTACAGAGAAAATGTTGCTGTTGCATCAGCTGAGTTTGATTCCGGTACGATATGTAATGGTTTAAATATTTTTAAAATATTTGGAGATGTTAACTGTCGTGGGATGGACGTTAAGGCTGTACAGATGAAATACAATCAATTACTTGACAAAACTGAGGTAATCAGTGTATATGAGGCAGGGGGATGGTATAGGAACGATTTTGTACTAGGACACCTAAAGATAAAAGCTGATGGCGTAGACGAAAAAGTTTTGCGCAATGACTGTGGTTGTGAAATCCCTTGTGAGGGAACGACAGCAAAGAAATTTAATCTGAAAAATGAGGAAATGAGTAAGACTTTTGTTAAGGATATATTTGATCACATTTTTAATGTTGATGGTTATGGATATATTTGTCTTGTGTATCTGATTTTTGCAATGCTAGAAGAAAAAATGCCAAAAGGCAGCGATGGATTTTGTCTTTTGCTTGCAATAATTGGTGACACTGGACTTATGAAGACCTCATCAATGAAGGCTATTTATAATCCCCTTGACTATAGCATACTTAATGCAAGTTTTACAAACTCAAGCTCTGCAATTAAAAGTGCGGCTGCACTGGCTAAAGGAAATGTGCTTATCGTAGATGATATGAGTGCAGTTACCTCAAAAAACAAGGATGTTCTCGAGGAGCTATTGCGTGAAATCGGCGATAAGGGCAGTTGTTCAAAGAAAATGAGGGGCAACAAGCTTAGTTCGGCATATGTGCCTAATATGGTGCTTACAGGGGAAACTTTAACCAAAGTTCAACGCAGTTCTCTTGCACGTATGTTGGTTTTAGAATTTGACGAGGGTACTTTAAATGTTGAGACCTTAACACGTTTGCAGAAAAACAGGGACTTATTTTTATCTTTTCAATATTATTTTATAAGGTTTGTAATGAAAAATGCTAATCTTATTGCAGAAATGACTGACAGTTTTAGCTTGCACAGAGAACAACTGCATGGAATAAAGTGGCATCAAAAACGCTGTCCGACGGTAATCGCATGGTTTATGGCAGGTGCAGAAACTATTAATCGTTTTTTGGGTGAAACCTATATTAGCATTGATGATTTTAAAGGTTGCATAATAAAAATTATGGAGCAAAATTGGGCAAAGTATTCTGTCACTAATCCTGTGCGGCTTTATTTAGAAACTTTATACGATATGGTTGAAAATGACGGTTTGCTTATTGGGGATGAATTTTTGGGCAAGGTTTCTATAAAATGTAGAGAAAATGTATGGATTATGCCCAATATGGCAATTTACAATGCTGTTGCCAATAGATTATTGACAGATGGGTATAGTGAGGTAGATATTATCAGCAATAAAAAACTTTTGTCGGAGCTTAAACGCATGGGGATACTTGTGCTGGTAAATAATCGTAACACTGTTGTAATAAAGGGCTATAAAAATGAAAAGGTAAGAGGAATAAAAATACTTAAATCAAAGTTATTATCATATTTACATATTGAGGAGGAATATTCAAATGATTGATCAGAAGATGATTACAAATTTAAATGAGCATTGCTTTGGAAAAGGCTGGAATGAATACGCAAGCTGTAATGAGAACTGTAACTGTATTTTATATGAAGCTGCAATTAGAGGCTATTTGTCGCTATCTTCAGATGATGAGCGTCTTAAACGTTGTATTATAATTGCAGCTGAAACGCATGAGGAATGTTACTGGGAAGATGCATATAAATTAATGACGGATAATCCTTTATTGATAGATGGTAGCTTTTTAAAGTTTGTTGCTGAAGGTTATGGAAATCAAGAGGGTAAGGGTCCGTTGAAATTTAACAATCATACATCAAATTTGTGGATTGGTCGCATAATGGAATTTATATATTCTCTTGGTTATAAAAAAGAAGTAGCGCCTCATATTGTTATGGCTTATGGTAACATGGTTAATTCTATTGAAAGTAGTTTTGCTGAAAAGGTACTATATCAGGGTAGGAAAGTATATAATTTCCGAAATTTTGAGGCGCCTCAAATTTACAAAGCACTTAAAGCATTGGAGACAGAAGCACAACGCAGAGGGACACCTGCTGACTCTGCGCGTATAAGCTATTACATGCTTATATTAAAAAATAACTGTGTCGATAAAGGAATAATTGATAACCTTCCCGAGCTTAATAACTGGTATAGCGTGTATACTTATCTTGAGTACAATCGATTACTTGAGCTCCATATGTCGAAGGAATTGTTCGACAATGGTTGGGCGTATGATTATTATGAAAACCCTTATACATATTATGAGTATGACGAAGATGATGCAACAGATGTAACGCATAAATCAAAAAAGGTGAAAAAGTGTAATAAGCATGATTGGGCTAGTAAGATTCGCCTATAAATGCGCCTTTGTGACTAATCAAGGGATGACCTTTAGAAAAAATAAGTGTTACTGCAAGTGTTACGTTATGTGTTTATACATTAAATATCAGTAAAGTTTTTCGATGAAAATATATATTATTTATGTAATGTATAAAGTTAACTTATACTGTTAATTATAATTTATAAGGAGGTGAGCCTGATGCGTATAAGTAAAATTTCATACAATAAAAAAAGAGAGCTTGTCTGTGTCTGGCTCACCAATGCGGAGAGTGGCACAGAGAAGACACAGCAGAAACTTAAGGAGATTTACGAGAAATACAACGGCAAACAATATCAGGTTGCAGTATTTTATTCGGGAAATGAGGCGGCTGCGGAATGGACAGCCGCCCTACTAAGGCATAATAAATACCGAACGCAGTATGGAGAACCTAATAAAGCAATATAATAAAAATAAGTCCTTAAATGTCGGACTTATTTTTTTGCCTTTAGGCTTGCCTTAAGGTTAGTTATATTGATTTACGCAGTAAATCTGTGGCTTGCTTTAGCAAGACACAATCGTAACTTTGTTACGATAATATAACTTATCATTGCAGAGGCGAAAAACAGCTTGCTGATTATTTAAGCTATTATGGAGTTGATAAAGGCTATCTTCTTTGCTTTAACTTTAATAAAAACAAAGAGGCTGGTATTAAGACCATTGAGGTTAATGGTAAGACTATTGTAGAGGTTGTTGTATAACAACGAAAATTTAATTAAATAAAAATAACAAAAATTGTGTTTTCTTTGCGGATATGGTATAATAAACACATAAGTGTTTAGGAGCCTCAGCCTGTCGGCTGATTCTCCGCAAAAGCATAGCTTTTGCATTATACTACTCACAGGTCAACAAAGTTGACCTGCTTCGTACCATAATCTGCAAAAACAAAGCCTAATAGCCTTGTTTTTGTTGCGATTATGGTATAATAACTAAAAACATCGGAGAGGGAGGCGCAAAAGGATGGCTATAACCGAAACAATCAACAACTCCAAAGAGCTTGAGTTTGCTGTGTTTTGCATAGAAAATGTTGCTATGAAACTAGGTGTGGGTGCTGAGGCTGTGTATAAGGCATTCACGGATAAGAGCGACATTTTGAATGGATACATTGTGCCTGAGTACGAAGCCCTTCACACGCAGAGTAAGGAATATATCGTAAACGACATCATTGAACTGATGCAGGAAAGAGGTGTAACCGTATGACCCTATACCACGGTTCCTATCTGGAAATCACAAAGCCGGACTTAAAGCACTCCAGAGCAAACGTGGACTTCGGTCTTGGTTTCTATACAACGCCGCTGTATGAGCATGCAACAAAATGGTGCGGAAAATTTAAGCGTCGTGGCAGGGAAGGAATTATATCCTGCTATGACTTTGATGAGAGCGCATACGAATCACTTAAGGTCTTGAAATATGACTCATATTCCGAAGCATGGCTGGACTTTATTCTTAACTGTCGCAGCGGAAAAGACAACACTGATTACGACCTTGTCATTGGCGGCGTGGCAAACGACAAGGTGTTTAATACGGTGGAGTTGTTCTTTGACGGACTGATTGACAAGACAGAAGCAATCAACCGCCTGCGTTATGAAAAGCCGAATTTGCAGATGTGTTTCCGCACCGAAAAGGCGCTGGAGTATCTGCACTTTGAAAGGAGCGAGAAGGTATGAACGCAAACCCAATATTACTCCAGAAAAAGTATTCACGTGTGATTGAATGCTTTGCCGAAAAGGTGGGCATTTCGCTGAATAGTGCATTGGATTTTTTCTATCGCTCCGAGGTTTACCGCTTGGTGCATGACGGTGTTTCCGATATGCACTGCATGAGCGATGAATACCTCGCAGACGAGTTAAAGATGGAATATCAAGAGAAAAATAAATAAGAAAGCGGTAGCAGCACCGCCTCATAAAGGTCGGTTCTGTTGCCGCTTTTTATTGTTTTTAATAGAGAATTAGTAGTTTTATTTTCAAATTTTACATATTGCAATATACCTGAAACAGTGCTACAATGTTATCAATAAATAGTGTGGAGGTATTCTTATGGCATACAATATTGCTGGGTACTGCCGTATTTCTGTTGATGAGGAAATGGACAGGGACAACACGAGTATTGAAAACCAGAAATCTATAATTGAGGATTACGTTTTGAGGACATTTCCTGGCGCAAGGCTTGATTTTTACTGTGACAGAGACCGTTCAGGCTACACCTTTGAGCAGAGGGAGGAATACCAGCAGCTCAGGTGCAAGCTGATGAGTGGTGAGTATAAAATACTGATTATAAAGGACTTCAGCCGTTTTTCGCGCCGCAACAGCAAGGGACTTGTTGAGCTGGAGGATTTACGTGATGCGGGTGTACGCATTATCTCCATAGGTGACGGTATAGATTATCCCACATACGATGACTGGACAGCAATACAGTTCCGTTTTCTTATAAATGAAATGCCTGTAACGGACACCAGCAAAAAGGTTAAAAATGTTATACGCCGCAGACAATCCGACGGCAAGTGGATATGCTCTGTACCATACGGATATGTGATAACTGACAGCAAAAAAATGACCTTTGAGGTTGATGAGCCTGCCGCAGAGGTTGTAAGAGAGATATTTGACCTTTACAATAAGGGCTGGGGCTACAAAAGGATAGCCAATTATCTGACAGATAATAAAATACCGACGCCCCGTATGCGTGAAAAGGCAAGAAAAGAGGCACTTGGTATTGAAAACAAGATAATTGCCCGTCCCGAATGGAGCATTATTACTATCCAGGGAATAATTGAAAATGACTTTTACATTGGTACTTTGCGCCAGGGTAAGTATAAACGTGCAAAGATAAATGGCTCGGATATTAAAAACGCTGACAGTGAGCATATAGTGTTTGAAAAAAACCACGAGCCTATTGTTGATGAAAAGGTATTTGCAACGGCGCAGGCACAGCTTAAAAAGCGCACCAGCTCCAATTACAGGGGTGTTAAAAAATACAATACAAGCTATTCCGGCTTTTTATGCTGTGGAGACTGCGGCAGTCCTATGTTTTCCATGAGCAGACCCGATATTGCGCCTGCCTATGTATGCGGAACATATCACAGGAGAGGCAAAAAAGGCTGTACCTCGCATCATACAAGGGTTGATATGCTTGATATGCTGCTTAAAAGCTATATAAGCATGATAAAGGAAAACTCGGCAGATATGATTAGGGAGCTGGAAAAGGCTATTAAAGATGAGCCTGTATATTTAAAAAAGAACACAGGCACTATTGACAAACTGGAAACAGAGCTTGAAACGGCAAAACGTCAGCTTAAAAATATCACAAGGCTGAAAATGAAGGAGCTGCTGAAACGACCTGACCATGCCGAAACAATAGAGGAAATGTATGATGAAATGGAGCGTG